>DHMB01000157.1 GCA_002405565.1 Clostridiales bacterium UBA4653 | reverse complement strand
GACCCGGAAAAGCTCATGAGCCTTTATTCGATTGTTTTCCAGGACGTCACCCTTTTTGACAACACGATAATGGAAAATATCCGTCTCGGCAGAAAGGACGCAACGGACGAAGAAGTCATTGCCGCGGCGCGGCTCGCAAACTGTGAAGAATTTGCGGAGAAGCTGCCGGATAAATGGAACACGGAGATAGGCGAGAACGGTTGCGAGCTTTCGGGCGGAGAGCGGCAGAGAATATCCATTGCCCGCGCTTTCCTCAAGGACGCTCCGATTATCCTTCTCGATGAAGCGACGGCAAGCCTTGACGTTGAAAACGAAACCCTGATACAGACGGCGCTTTCGAGACTGATAAAGAACAAGACCGTGCTTGTTATCGCGCACAGGATGAGAACCGTTGCGGGAGCTGACAAGATAGTCGTCCTTTCGGACGGCGTCGTTGCAGAGCAGGGCACGCCCGATGAGCTTTATAAGAAAAACGGCATATATACCCACATGGTCGACCTTCAGAAAGGCAGCCTTGGCTGGGTTATAAGATAAACGGAATTTTATGAATAAAAACATCCCCGAAAACCGCAATCTGCGGCTTTCGGGGATGTTTGTTTGAAAAGCGGGAAATTTCATTTCGCTCCGAGAATGAGCCTGACCTTTTCAAAGTCCCGCGGATATGTGATTTTCATGTTGTTTTCGCCGCAGTCGACAAGCCTTATCCTTTTCCAGACGGCTTCGACGAGCGACGCGTCGTCGGTTATGGAAGAGTCGATGAGCTTTCTTTTTTCAAGGGCTTTTATATAGAGCTCCTTTGAAAAGACCTGCGGGGTCTGTGCCCGCCATACTGTCGCCCTGTCGACCGTGCCCGATATAAATCCTTCGTCGTCCGCGGTTTTTACGGTGTCCGTTATCTTCACGGCGGCTATCGCGGCTTTGCAGTCATATGCTGCGGAGACCACGGCGGATATCTGCCGCGGGTCTGTCGCGCAGCGGGCGGCGTCATGTATTGCGACGAACTCCGTGCGGTCGCCTGTGTGTATTACGCCGCGCTTTGCGGATTCCGCCCTGCAATCGCCCCCGCGGACGACACCGGAGACCTTTTTCAGAGAGTATTTTTCGATATATTCGCCGTAAAATCCGTCATCGCCTTCGGCGCAGACGACAATGATTTCGTCGATAAGCTCACATTCTTCAAATGCCATGAGCGTTCTTATAACGACGGGAATCCCGTCTATGATTACAAATTGCTTCGGAATTGCGCCTTCGGCTCTTTTCCCGGAGCCGGCGGCAAGAATCACCGCTGTTGTGTACGGATGTGAACCGTTTCTCATAATGAATATCTCCGATTGGCTTTATTTTTATTGTCAGTCGTGACGCTGTGTTTGGCAGGACTCCGCCGCAAGCAGTATCTCCTCCGATACCTGCTCTGCGGACAGCCCGCACAGCTTTGTTATGCTTTCAAGGTCGCCGTGCCCGACGTAATCTTCTATCGCGCGGACGACCACCTTTTTCCGGACGCCCTCTTCCGCGAGCATGTCTGAAATCTTCTCGCCGAAGCCCCCCGCTTTTATTCCTTCCTCAAGTATATAAATCAGCTTTGCTCCGGCGGTCAGGGCGATGATTCTTTCCTTCGGCAGGGGAAGAATCTTTTTCAGCTTTATGACGCCCGTGTCGTATTTGCTTTTTGCGTTTTCCGCGGCTCTGACAGCCTGCTCTGTCATGCGTCCGCAGGTTATAATTACGATTTCCGCTCTCTCCGCGCCGTCTGTGTGACAGAGGGAGTTTTCTTTTATAAATGTGACGTCGCAGTCGCTCTCCCTGAATTCTCCGCCTTTCGGATAACGTATGACGGAGAGCCCGCCGTTTTTGATTGACTCATCAAATGCTTCGCTCAGCTCCTTATAATCGGACGGAGAATATATCACCGTTTTCGGAAGCGACGAGAAAAGCGAATAATCGAAAATGCCCTGATGGGTTATTCCGTCGCCGGGGACGAGCCCGCAACGGTCGAGCGCGAGCACGAGCGGCAGCTGCTGGATGGATATATCCTGAAAAAGCTGGTCGAAGACCCTTTGTGCAAACGTTGAATACAGAAGCAGAACGGGGCGCAGTCCGCTCACGGCGAGCCCTTCCGCAAAGGTGACGGCGTGCTCCTCCGCGATTCCGACGTCGAAAAAGCGGTCGGGATAGAGCTCCGAAAAGGCTTTCAGTCCCGTACCTTCGCACATTGCCGCCGTTATTGCGCATATGCGCGCGTCATCCTTTGCTTTTTCGCATATTATTCTGCCCATCTCGGACGAGAATGAAGGATTTTGTCTCTCCGTAACGCCGAGCGAAACGTCAAACGGCGGAACGGAATGATACCTGTCCGGACTTTCCTCCGCCGGAGCATATCCGTAACCCTTTTTCGTATGAATATGAACTATGCACGGCTTGTGCTTTGATTTTGCTTCATCCAGAACGACGGAGAGCTTTTCAATGTCATGCCCGTCCACAGGGCCGAGATATATCAGCCCCATATCCTCGAAAAGGTTGCTTTTTACAAAGCACCTCTTGAAAAAATCCTTGATTTTTTTGAAGAATTTCGCAAGTCCTTTGCCGATGAGCGGGATACGGAGAAGAAACTTCTCGGTATCGCGTTTGAGGGAGAAATACCCCTTGCTTGTTCTCAGGCGGGAAAGGTATCTGTGCAGTCCGCCGACGTTTTCCGAAATCGACATTTCGTTGTCGTTTATCACGATTACAAGGTTCAGCTCTTTGTCGGCGCAGTTGTTCAGCGCCTCATAAACCATTCCGTTCGTGAGCGCTCCGTCGCCGACGATTGCAACGGCGTAACTGTCGTTTCCCGCAAGCCTGTTTGCCGTTGCTATTCCGATTGCCGCCGATACGGACGTTCCGCAGTGCCCCTCGCTTAAAACGTCGTGTTCGCTTTCAAAGCGATTCGTAAATCCCGATATTCCGCCGAATTTCCGGAGCGTGCCGAAGTCTTCGTAACGTCCCGTTATGAGCTTGTGCGCATAGCATTGATGGCCGACATCGAATATCAGCTTGTCGGACGGCGAATCGAACACGCGGTGAAGCGCGATTGTTGCTTCGACCATGCCGAGGTTTGAGGCGAGATGACCGCCGTTTTCGGAGACGGTTTCGGTTATCCGCTTTCTCAAGTCATCCGCAAGGCTTATAAGCTCGGCATGTGACGCCGACTTTATTTTATTTATCAGGGTGTTTTTGTTGTCCGGAATCATTTTTACCTCGGGATGATGAAAAAAATTGATTACAATACAGCGCATAATCTCATGCGCTGCTTGCGCTGATTACAAAAATTCTGCCGTACATATAATCTCTCTCATTATATGTACGGCATATAGACGGAAGTTTAGTCCTCTTTCTTGAAAACGAGCATGTAATAGTAGCTTGTAAAGCCTTCCTGTCTTGAAAGCTTTGCAAGACAGCCTGTGCGTTCAAAATATATGGGCATATCGTACATGTTTACGAATTCCCAGCCGCCGGTAGCTTCGTTTTCAATTACTTTTGCAACCGGGCTGATGATGGAATCAGGGGTGTCTGTGTCTTTGCCGGAAAGACGGCCGAGTGTCACGGTTTTGTACTTTGTCATGGTTTACCTCCGAAATGTCAGTTGTTTTTATTTAACACAACTACCTGAGAGAGCGGCAGTCATATCTCAAGGGTAATCGACGCCGCCGTTCGGCGGACGGCATCTTCTCAGTCTCTTCAGTCCTTTGACAAAACCTCTTGCAAATCCGTATTTTTTTATTGCAAGAAGCATGTAATTGGAACACGAAGGTTCAAACCTGCACGCTCCTCTGACGCTCTCCGGCGCGAGCTTCTGATACAGAAGAACAAACAGGATAAATGTATGCTTTATAAATATGAAAACGACCGCAATACACGCGGATACCGCCGCCCAGACGGGTATTGCCCCGCCGGTCAGAACCGTCGCGACTATAATCGCGGCTATCAGAAGCGACGGAAGGACGGCGCCTTTGAATACGGGCGCAAAGCCTATGTGCGGACGTTCTATATGCGGGCTTTCACAGGATGAGCTTTCAGAGAATATGTGCCTCATCGCAAGCTCGCGCACACTCTCCTCGCTGTCGCCGTAAAAAACCGCATAGTCTGATTCGGGGACATTGTTTTCTGTGCCGGTGCTGTTGTTTTTCATGTAAAGTCCCCTTCTCCTCGGTCGCGATTTCAAGCTGTTTTTCCGCATATTGTGTATATGCACACCATAATTGTATCATATCTGACTGTTTGTGTCAACACTCCGGGATTGAATTTGTAAAATTATATCGCAAATCCGATATTTTCCTCAAAATGAGTCAGACTGCCATACGTAGGGCAAAAAGTCGGAAATAAAAAATGCCCGCCTGCGCGGGCTGTTTATTTATCGCGTTTTCTCATCGAGTCTTGAAGCGAGCAGCTTCTTCCCGCGGACAAGCCTTTGCTTGACGGTGCTTACGTTCTCTCCGAGAATTTCGGCTGTCTGCGCGATTGTGTATTCTTCGATGAAATGAAGCTCCAGCGCGGCGCGGTATTTGTCCGGCAGGGACTCCACGCAGTTCAGCAGACTCCCGCTTTGCGGTTTTTCGGTTGCGTCGGCAAGACCGTCACCTATGTTGCACACGTCGCTGTGGTTTCCGACGGACACCTCGCGGTTTGCAAGTGTATTTCTCTTTGCGCAGACGTTCAGCGCGGTATTTTTTGCCGCGCGGAACAGATACACCGCCGTTTTATCGGAATCGGGGTCGCCGAGCTTTTCAATGTTCTTTGCGACGGAAAGAAACGCGCTGTGCAATGCGTCTTCGGCGTCATGACTGTTATGCAGGACGGACATTGCAATTCCGTACATCCTTTTGCGGTGCTTTGCGTACAGTTTTTCGAGTTTTTCTCCGCTTGTGTGAGTTTCTACCGTTTTTTCGGGCTGTGTTGTCATTTTCACCTCTCGCCTGCGACGTGGTCTGTATTTTTACTTTATTATACACGCTTCTGCATTATTTGTCAAATATTTTCTGTATATACTGTAATATCGTGAATTTTCGCAATTGTTTTTACCATTTTGAAAAATTTTTCAGAAAATATAACCTTTTCGACTTTGAAGATTGTTATATGTAACAAAAGAAAAAAATCACAGCTTGTAAAGGGAGGATTACAAATGACAAAGCAATGCAGAATAATTTCTCTGATCCTGGTCATGGCGGTTATTTTCACAATGCCCGGGATGGTGTTTGCCGTATCGGCGACGCTTAAAAAAGACAACATAAGAGACGGCGCGATATGGGAGCCGGATCCGGACGGACTACTGCCGTCCGTTGATGACTACATAATTGCCGGAGACGGGGCGATATATCCCGAAGCCGACAGAAAGCAGCTTCTGCTTGACGCATGCAGACGCGCGCTTAAAAGCGGCAACGTCACGGCGCACACCGGCGTAATATCCGAAAAGCTCAGAAGGGCAATCTCAAAAGCGACCGCCGCGGCGAGCGTTCAGGGCACGCAGGGCGGCACTTTGCCGGATATGTATTCCGATATGAGCAAGTATATAAAAACGGTGACCGCGCCGTATATTCTCGGCAGCTCAAACGCGGGAGTAAACCTTCCGAACGGTGCGCTTTCGATTTCATATCCGCTTGTCGGAATGAGCGGCGGAATGGGGCTTTCGCTCGATATCGAATACGACTCCTCCGACAGCAACACCGATACCGTCCATTGGAGCGAGAGCGCAATCATAAGGTATTACATAGTCCTTCAGGACATAATCGAATATACAAGCTCCGACGGCGAGAGCGGGATAGACTATCACGAGCCCTTCATAATGTGGTACAGCTCGTATGAAAGCTATATCGAAGATCTGCAATTTTTCTCATCTCCGGTGCCGGCAGACATTACAGAGGGAGACTATACCTGCACATATGTGACTGTCGCTGTCGGCAACGGGTCGACCAAGGTGCCGGTCACGTCGATTGTCGGCAGAGCCGGAAACGCGATGAGAAACGGTCTCGGCGACGGATGGAAATTCAGCATACCGAATATAGAAACGTTTGAATACTATGAATTTTCAACGGAGCTTTATGACCGTTCGCACAGGATAATCACGCTTGACACGGGCGAGACCTTCAATCTCGTCGGAACTTCAATCAGAGACAGAAAGCTCAATGATATAACCGTTGAAAGCGTGAGCATTGCCGTAAATTCGTCGACGGCGGCGCTTCTTCTGACAAGAAAAGACGGAACAAAATATTATTTTGACGCCGACGGGCTCTGCCTGAAAAAAGAGGACAGATTCGGAAATGCGGTGTATTATACATATTCATACTTATACTCCGCCAAGAGCGCCCGCCTGACGGAAATGCGCGACAGCTTCGGGAGAAAAATCACAATTGACTACTCATACGATGGCTCCTCCGTGACGGTCACCGCGAGCGACGGAACGCGCGTTGTCATTTCCGTCGACGGGGAAAATCAGGACTATATAAAGCTTTCCTCCATAGATTACGGCGCGGGGGAAGTATACGGCTTTTCGTATTCCCGTCTTTACGGCAAGGCGAATATTGCAAATGCCGACGAGACCTTTGAGGGCGAAATCGGATATGTGCTCCTTGAAAACATCACACATCCTTCGGGCGACAGCACCGTTATAGGATATACGTCCGAATCGACCAATTTCGGCGGAACGGGCACAAAGGAATATTACTTTGTGGAATCGACGAAGGACGTTATCGGCGGGGCGGACAAAAACTCTGTTTCATACAGGAGAACGGGCAATTCATATGACGCCTCGTATCATGACAGTCTCAGCGAATATTATCGTCAGCAATACGAAATAGGCAATTATTCGTTCCAGGTCAGAGTCACGACGGAGGCGGGCACCGCCGTATTCGCCTTCAACGAAAAATGTCTCTGCACCTATTATTCCTCGGGATACATGGTTGAGGAAAAGCAATATAACAACTACAATCTCGTGAGCAAAAAGACCGTAAAGGATTACGGCTCAGCCACGGACAGCAAGGCGCTTTGCGTCATATCCTCCGAAACATATAGCTATGACGTAAAGGGAAATATGACGTCGTACACAGCGCCGGACGGAAACACTACGTCCTGCACCTATGACAGCCGTTACAGCCTTCTCACGTCAAAGACCTACAAGCAGAACGCGGGCATGACCGTCACCGAGACGCACACCCTTTCCGACGACGGAAAGAACGTCATCCGTGATACCGTAAGCTCCGGCGGGACGGTCGCAGGCAGGACAGATTACACCCATGACGCGCTCGGAAACGTCATTTCAAAGACGGAATATCAAAGCCTCAGCCCCGAAAAAACATCCGTCACGGTATATTCCTATGAGGATAACGTCACGCGCGGAGCGGGGATTGACCTTGACGGGCTGTTCTGCACGTCTGTTTCGGTTTCGGGAATCGTAAACGCGGACGGCGTTGCCACAGGCGCCGTGACGGAAACGTTTGCTTATGACGTCGCCGGAAGGGAAATCCGTTTGACCGACGCCCGCGGAAATACAAAGACGACCGCTTATGACGCGCGCGGCAGAGTCGTTTCCGTTTCATATCCCGACGGTTCCGCCGAGACCTATTCATACAGCGCGACGGGAAACACCGTCACGACCACGGGCAAATCCGGATATACGCTCGTCAGCTTTTATGATATATCCGGTCGGCTGATACGCGTCTCGGAGGGCGATACGGTTATTGAGACAAACGAATATGACGGAGCGGGCAGGCTCGTATCCAAGACAAACTGCACCTCCTCCGCATATTATTCAAAGATTGTCTATACCTATGACGCCCGCGGAAGAGTCCTTTCGGAAACCGTGAAAAACAGCGCGGGGAAGGCGGTATCGGTCACAAATTACGCATATACCATTGTTTCTATAGGCGATACGCCCCTCTGCAAAACAAAGAAGACCGTTGTCGGCGATACGTATTCTCCCTCCGTCGTAACAACCGAATATACGGATAAGAGCGGAAGAACCGTGCGTACGGGAAAAATGAACGGCGGCACGGAGATATACAGAACATACAGATATGACTTTGTCGGCAATCTCATATCCGAAACGGCGGAAAACGGGGGCGTCACAACCCGTACATATGACGTTTTCGGGCAGGTGCTGACGGTGACCGACGCGCTCGGAAGCTCCGAAGGAAATACATATTCGCCCGCGGGACTTCTGCTTTCGCACAGCGACGTCATGGGCAATATAACCCTTTATACCTATGACGCGCTCGGCCGTCTCCTGACGGAAAAAACGCTTTTTGAAGGCGCGGATTTCGCGCTCAAAAAGTATTATTATGACGCCTGCGGAAACGTCACGGGAGTGAAAATATATGACGGCGCAGTGGGCTCGGGCACCCCGACATATAAATACACGGAGACCTCATATGACGCCCTCGGCAGAGTGACAACCGTGCTGACCAAGAGCGGAAGCGACGTTCTGTCAACAGTTTCATACACATATGACCTTGCGGGCAACGTGCTGACGGAAACGACAAACGGAATGACCGTCACAAATACGTATAACCTCCGCGGGGAGCTGATATCCACAGAGGACGCGCTCGGCGGGACGGAAAGCTATACGTATGACAAAAACGGCTATATGCTGACAAAGACCGACCGCAGCGGAGCGCTCTTCACCTATGCGTACAGTGCGCTCGGAAAGGTCACCTCCGAAACGGCAACCAAGGCGGGAAAGACAACCCAGCGCAGAGCATATTCGTATTCGTCGACAGGCGCGGTTATAAGCGAGAGCGGCGGCGGAATAACCGTATCGCGCAGGTATGACAGCCTCGGCAGAGTCATTGAGGAAAAAGAAACCGACGGCACGGACACGACCGTAAACAATTATTCATATGACGTTTCAGGAAACCGCACCGAGCACAAGCTGACGCTGAATGGCGAGGTCAGGAGCTGGAGAAGCTATACATATGACCTTCTCGGCAGGATGAAGACCGTCGGCGAAAGACCGCTACTGACCGAAAAATATGATTATTCATATAAAATAATGATATTCACCATGGGCGGATATGAGGAATATGCCCGCTATTCGCTTTCGTATGTCGGCGATTGCGGCGAATATTGCTGCGAATTTGACACGCTTGAAGCCTTCTATTGGCATGACCATGAAAATTCCGCCTGGTATGAAATATCGCTTTACCCCGAAGAGCCCCTTTGCGGAGTAATGTCTATTTCTTCATCCGGCAAAATGACGGGGGTCATCGGCTATCAGGATGGATCGATGAGCTGCCGCGCCGAAGAAATTTCGGATCTTTCGGAGATAGATCCCGACATAGGCACAATATATTATGTCATCGACGGGACAAACAACATCCGTTATACCGTCTTTGCGCAGAACAATTGTTATTATCTTTATCCCGGCAGTGACGGCGGATTTTCCATCCCGACTTATATCGCCGGCGGAGAAGCGGAGATTGTTGCGGAATACACATATGACGCAAGAGGCAACATCCTGACGGAAACCAAGGCAAACGGCATAACGACGTATTATACATACAACGCGGCGGGACTGCCGAAGACCGTGATAAACAAGCGCGGGGAGACCGTCATTTCAGGGTATACCTACGCATATATGCTGGACGGCAACATAAAAAGCATAACGGAAGCGGGCGGAAAAACCGTAAATTATACGTATGACGGGCTGGGAAGGCTTGTAAAAGAAGAAAAACTTGACAACGGTACCACCGGTGTGATATCATATACATATG
>DHMB01000090.1:6981-8813 GCA_002405565.1 Clostridiales bacterium UBA4653 | reverse complement strand
TCCGTTCAAAAAAATCAACTCCTTTTTGTTTATAGTCTATAATATTTTACGCCGCGCGCCCGAAATTGACACCGCACGGTTGACAGAATACATCTGCATGATGTATAATATAAGGTAAATTGTATTGAGGCAGGAACTCTCAAAATGGTACTTTTAAGCGTCAGCGGCGTGACCGTCGAATACGGGACGGACGTCGTATTAAACAATATAAATTTTTCAATAAACGAGGGCGACAGGCTCGGCATTGTCGGCGTGAACGGCGCGGGAAAGAGCACCCTTGCAAAGATAATCGCGGGGACTTTTTCTCCGTCGGCAGGCAGCGTTTATATAGCAAAGGACAAGACCGTTTCCATGCTTGCGCAGAACGCAATGCTCGAAAGCAACAATACCGTTCTTTCCGAAATGTCGGACGCTTTCCCCGAAGTCGTCGCGACTGAAAAGCGTCTTGCCGAGCTTTCCGAAAACATTGAAAATCACATCGGAGGCGAGGCGGCAATCGAAAAATACGCCCTTCTGACGGAAGAATTCCGCAAGATGGGCGGTTACGAATATCGCTCAAGAATAAAATCGACTCTCGCGCGCTTCGGCTTCGGAGAGGATTTTTTCGATAAAACGATAAACACCCTTTCCGGCGGCGAGAGAACGCGTCTTGCGCTCGTAAAATTGCTGCTCCGCGAGCCCGACCTTCTCATTCTGGACGAGCCGACAAACCATCTCGACATCGGCTCGCGCGAGGCTCTTGAAGACGCGCTTATGCAGTTTTCCGGAACGATAATCGCCGTTTCGCACGACAGATACTTCGTCCGCAAGCTGTCGTCAAAGATATTCGATATGACGGGCGGACTGCGCGTTTTCATCGGAAATTACGATGAATACTGCGAACAGAAAGAAAAGGAAAAAGCAACCGAGAAGGCAGTCGACGCCGCAGGCGAAAAGCCGATCGCGGAAAGCAAGCAGAGCTATCTCGACGCAAAGAAAACCGCCTCCGACATAAGAAAAAACAAGTCAAAGATCGAGCGCAGTGAGGCGGAAATCGAAAAGCTCGAAGAGGAAAAATCGCGCCTTGAAAAAGAGGCGGAGGGCGAAGCCTCCGGAAACTACGTCCGCCTTTCCGAAATTTATGCGAGGACGGAGGAGATAGACAAGCTCCTCGACTCGCTTTATGACGATATCGACGCGGCGGAAAAGGCGCTTGCCGAGCTGGGAGGAACCGTATGACAGAGAAAAAGATTGCCATAGTCGGCGGCGGAGCCGCGGGGCTGATGGCGTCATGCAGGGCGGCGGAGCTCGGCGCAAAAGTCACCCTCTTTGAAAGAAACGACCTGCTCGGAATGAAACTCGGAATAACGGGAAAAGGCAGATGTAACCTGACAAATTCCTGCTCGCCCGAAGAGTTTATACGGAACGTCACACAGAACGGAAAATTTCTCTTTTCGGCGATTCACCGTTTCACCCCGCAGGACACAATCGACTATTTCGAGGCTCTCGGCGTACCGCTGAAGGTTGAACGCGGCAACCGCGTTTTCCCCGTTTCCGACAAGGCGACAGACGTTGTTCTCGCGCTGAAAAAGCACGTGATCGATCTCGGTTGCAGAATTGTTCATGAGCGGGTCAGAGGCCTTGAAAGCACGGACGGCAGCATAACCGCGCTCGTCACCGAAAAACACAGATATACGGATTTTGATAGCGTAATTTTGTGCACGGGCGGCGTTTCGTACCCCGTGACGGGTTCGACCGGAGACGGGCTTGAAATGGCGAAGTCCCTCGGGCACACGGTGACGGAGCTCATCCCCTCCCTCGTCGGACTGACCTGCGCAGGCGACTTATGTATG
>DHMB01000090.1:0-6876 GCA_002405565.1 Clostridiales bacterium UBA4653 | reverse complement strand
AGGACTTCGGCGAGCTGCTCTTCACGCACTTCGGCGTAAGCGGGCCCGTCATCCTATCCGCTTCCGCACATATGCGACCGATGACAAGCGGAAAATATGAAGTGATAATCGACGAAAAGCCCGCTCTGGACGAGGAAACGCTTGACAGGCGTCTGCTCTCCGAATTCGATAAGAACAAAAACAAGCACTTTTCGTCCGTTCTGGGGTCTCTTCTCCCCTCAAAAATGATAATTCCGTTCTGCGACATCTGCGGCGTGCGAGGTGACAGAGCGGCAAACTCGATAACAAAGGCGGAGCGGAAGAACATAGTCGCTTCTCTCAAAGCAATAAAGCTGACAGTCACAGGCTTCCGCCCGATAAGCGAGGCGATCGTCACGGGAGGCGGCGTTTCCGTTTCGGAAATATCCCCGCAGACGATGAAATCAAAACTGATAAAAAATCTGTATTTCGCCGGAGAAATGATCGATGTTGACGCATACACCGGCGGTTTCAACCTGCAATCGGCGTTCGCAACCGCTGTCGCGGCGGCAACGGACGCAGCTAAAATATAAAAAGGGAGTAAATCATTATGGTAAACATAGCAATCGACGGGCCCTCCGGCTCCGGAAAAAGCACTCTTGCAAAGGCGCTTGCGAAAAAATTCGGCTTCAGCTACGTAGACACCGGCGCAATGTACAGGACAATCGCGCTGTACATCCTTCGCACAGGCACCGACCCGCACAACGAGGAGGCTGTCAAGGCTCGCCTTTCGGAAATCAAAATGGACATTGAATTTTCCGGCGGCGTTCAGCATATGTTCCTCTATGGGGAAGACGTAACAGGACTCATCCGCACGAATGAAGTTGCGGATTGCGCTTCCGCAACCTCAAAAATGGGCGCGGTCAGAGCGTTCCTTCTCGACGTTCAGCGCGATATGGCGAAGAAAAACAACGTCATTATGGACGGGCGCGACATCGGCACGGTCATCCTTCCGGACGCGGATGTCAAATTCTTTATGACGGCGTCAGACGAGGCAAGAGCCGTCCGCAGACAGGCAGAGCTTGAAGAAAAGGGCGAAAAAATGACCGTTGAAGAGGTCAGAAAGGCGCTCTCCGCAAGAGACGAGCAGGACAGAACAAGAGACATCGCCCCGGCAATTCCCGCAGATGACGCAATAATGCTTGATAACTCCGGCAGCTTTGAGGACACGCTGAACCGTGCCATAGAAATAATAGAAAGCAGAATAAAATAAAATGAACGTTTTCTTCAAAATAGCGGACTTTTTCCTCTTCCCGATTGTGCGACTGCTGTTCGGCGCAAGGCAGAGGGGCAAGGAAAACATCCCGAAAGAGGGGCCTGCAATCATAGCGGCAAACCACCTGCACGCCTTCGATATGTTCTTTATTTCAACGTTTTCAAAACGGTCAATAAGGTTTCTCGCAAAGGCGGAGCTTTTCAGAAATCCCTTCGGAAGATTCATTTTCCGCGGCGCGGGAGCTATCCCGATAAACAGGAAAGCCGCCGGGGTCGAATCCGTAAACGAGGTTATCTCGTCGCTTGAAAAGGGAGATCCCGTCGGCATTTTCCCGCAGGGGACGAGAATTCCCGGAA
The DNA here is from genome assembly GCA_002405565.1 of Clostridiales bacterium UBA4653. GTDB lineage: Bacteria > Bacillota > Clostridia > Oscillospirales > CAG-272 > CAG-841. Next base: position 5,286 of record DHMB01000090.1, on the reverse strand, counting down.
AAGATCCCGCCGAAACGAAAATAAAGAGCGGCATCGGGCTCATCGCCTATCATTCAAAGGCGACTGTTCTTCCCGTTTTCATCGGCGCGAAGGGAATGAAAGTCCGTCCGTTCAGAAAAACGGAGGTTCGCTTCGGCAAACCGATCGCCTTTGACGAGCTCGGCTTTGAAAACGGCGGAGCAGAGGAATACAGGCGCGCAAGCGAGCTTATCTTTGACAGAATATGCGAGCTCGGAGCCGACATATCGAAAACAGCGGAGGAAAAGCAATGAGCGTTACACTCGCAAAACATTCCGGTTTTTGCTTCGGCGTAAAGCGTGCGACAGAAAAAGCGGAATCGCTCGCAGCGGATGGCGGAAGAATATACACCCTCGGTCACCTCATTCACAACAGAAAATATACGGAATATCTCGAAAAAAAGGGTGTGAGTCCGATAGACGAAGACGGGCTTTCGCTGCTTCTCTCTTCCCCGCCGGCAAATGCGACGGTCATCATCCGTGCACACGGAATATCCCGCGGTCTCATGCAGACGCTCCGCGACGCGGAAAAGCGCGACGGGACGCTTCACGTCTGCGACTGCACCTGCCCCTTCGTTTCAAAAATTCATAAGATAATGGATGAGAACACCTCTGGCGAGACCTTCGCCATCATCTTCGGAGACAAAAATCACCCGGAGGTCAGGGGCATAGTCAGCTATATCCACGGAGACTACGCCGTCATATCCGGAAGCAAGGAGCTTGAAGAAGCTCTGAACGGAAATTTGAGGGATAAATTGTCAGAAAAGCAGATAATTGTCGCAAGCCAGACGACCCTCAATCACTTTGACTACGAAAAAAGTAAAAAAATTCTTCAAAAACTATATACAAACGCCTTATTTTTTGATACAATATGTTGTGTTACGGAAGAAAGACAGCTCGAAACGGAAAGGCTGGCGCAGAATTGCGACGTTATGATCGTCGTCGGCGACAGCGAGAGCGCAAACTCACGCAAGCTCTTCGAGATTGCAAAGCAGAACTGCAAAAGCACCTTTTTCATCGAAAGCGCGTCCGAAATTCCCGATAACATAAAAAAGATGCACTGCAAAGCAGGCATCGCAGCCGGAGCTTCAACTCCGGGCTACATAATCGAGGAGGTACAAACAATTATGAGCGAACATGAAAATTTCGCGGAGCTTCTTGACGAATCGTTCAAAAATATCAGTACAGGAGATACCGTCGTGGGATACGTCATGTCCGTTTCCGGCACCGAAGTCCGTGTTGACATCGGCTCGAAATGCACAGGCGTGCTCACGCTTGACAACGTCACAGACGATCCTCAGGCTAAGCTCGAAAATCTTTTTAAGGTAGGAGATAAGATAGAGGCTGTTGCATACAGAGTCAGCGACATCGACGGCATTGCTTACCTCTCCACCAAGAAGATCACCGCCGCAAACGACTGGAAACGTGTACAGGAAGCTTTTGAGAACGGAACGGTTCTTGAAGGCAGAGTTACGGAAGCGGTCAAGGGCGGCGTAGTTATCCGCGCTCTTTCGCAGCGTATATTCATTCCCGCATCGCAGACAACTGTCCCGCGTGACGGCGACCTTTCGACACTCGTCGGAACAACACAGAAATTCAAGATAATCGACCTTGACGCATCCCGCCGCAGAGTTCTCGGCTCCATCCGCGTTGTTGCAAGAGAAGAACGCAAAGCGCGCGAAGAGGCTTTCTGGAACGAGATCGAAGTCGGCAAGCACTACACGGGCACCGTAAAGAGCATGACATCCTACGGAGTATTCGTTGACCTTGGCGGAGTGGACGGAATGGTTCACAGCTCCGAGCTCACATGGCTCCACATCTCAAACCCGAAGGATATCGTTTCCGTCGGTGATACGCTTGACGTATTCGTCAAGAGCTTCGACCGTGAAAAGGGCAGAATTTCCCTCGGTCACAAGACAGAGGAAACAAACCCCTGGACGCTCTTCAGAGCAGAGCACAACGTCGGCGACGTTGTATCCGTAAAGATTGCGTCTCTCATGCCCTTCGGAGCATTTGCTCAGATCATTCCGGGCGTTGACGGTCTTATCCACATCTCTCAGATAACCGATCACAAGATCGCAACACCCGCAGAGGTTGTTCATCTTGATGATGTTGTTCAGGTCAAGATCACAAACATCGATACCGAGAAGAAGAAGGTCTCGCTTTCGATGCGCGCCCTGCTTGAAGACGGCTACAACGACGACGGTGACGCCGAAGAGTCCGCTGACGAGGAATAAGATTTATAAATACGCAAAGCGGCTTACACATTTTTATGTGAAGCCGCTTTTTCATTCACCAACAATCTGCAAAGGATTATTTAACATGAAAAAACTCCTTATTTACATGCGAGATTACAAGCTTGAGTCAATTCTCGGTCCGTTTTTCAAGCTTCTTGAGGCGGGCTTTGAACTTATTGTTCCTCTTGTTGTCGCTTCGATAATCAACAAAGGTATTGCATACGGCGATACCGGGTATATTTTTTCAAGGTGTCTTATCCTTCTCGGACTCGGCGTGATCGGTCTTGTCTGCTCTATAACCGCACAGTATTTTGCCGCAAAAGCCGCCATAGGATTCAGTTCAAAGGTTCGTCATGCCCTTTTCGAAAAAATACAGTCATTTTCCTTCTCCGTCCTTGACAGGCTCGGAAGATCGACGCTCATGACGAGAATTACCAGCGACATAAACCAGATGCAGTCGGGTGTCAACATGACGCTTCGCCTCTTTTTACGTTCGCCGTTTATTGTATTCGGTGCAATGATAATGGCATTCACCGTTGATGTAAAATCCGCTCTTGTTTTTGCAGTTGCAATTCCCTGCCTGTCGGTTATCGTATTCGGAATACTCCTTATAACGATTCCGCTCTACAGGAAAACGCAGTCAAAACTTGACAGTGTTATGTCCATAACAAGAGAAAACCTTACCGGTGTCAGAGTAATCAGAGCGTTCTGCAAGGAAGATTCGGAAGAAATAGAGTTCAACAAACGCAACGATTCGCTCAACAATGCGCAAAGGCTCGTGGGCAGAATATCGGCTCTTATGAACCCTCTGACGTATGTCATCATCAATTTTGCGGTTCTGTTTCTGATCTCGGTCAGCGGAAAACAGGTATACAGCGGCAACCTATCACAGGGCGATGTGGTTGCGCTCTACAACTACATGTCGCAAATTCTGATTGAGCTGATTAAGCTTGCCAATCTGATAGTAACAATCACCAAGTCTATTGCCTGTGCAAACAGAGTCGCATATATTCTTTCGATCGACGAACCCGACGAACATGTTGTGTCCGACGACGAAAAGCAATCCGGAAACGACTGCTTCATTGAATTCAGGGATGTATCGCTCACATACAAAAACGCATCGGAAGATTCACTGTCGGACATTTCGTTCGGAATAAAAAAGGGCGAAACTCTCGGAATAATCGGCGGAACGGGTGCCGGAAAAACATCGCTTGTCAACCTTATTCCGCATTTCTACGATGCAACCTCAGGCACTGTTCTTGTTGACGGAAAAGACGTCAAGAGTTATGACAGCGAAAAACTGCGCCGCAAGATCGGTATCGTCATGCAAAAAGCCGTTCTGTTCAAGGGCACAATAAGATCGAACCTCGGATTTGCCGATCGTTTTGCAACCGACGATGAGATGATCGAAGCATTGAAAACAGCTCAGGCATACGACTTTGTTATGCAGAAGGGCGGGCTTGACGCCGAAGTCGCACAGGGCGGACGGAATTTTTCGGGCGGTCAGAAACAGCGTCTGACGATAGCGAGAGCACTTGTCGGCAATCCCGAAATACTGATACTCGACGACAGTGCGTCCGCGCTTGATTATGCGACCGATGCCGCACTGAGAAAAGCAATCCGCGAGCTGAAAAGCCGACCGACGGTTATAATTGTTTCACAGCGCACATCGTCGCTCATGCATGCAGACAAAATAGTGGTTCTCGATGACGGAAAGGTCGTCGGCGAAGGCAGGCACGAGGATCTGCTTGAAAACTGTGAAGTTTACAAAGAGATCTATTATTCGCAATATCCGAAGGAGGTGGGATGATATGGCAGGCAAAGTTTCGGACATCCGCAAAGTTTTGCATTACATAAAATGATACCGACTGTTGATTGTATCAACCATCATACTTGCCGCAGTTTCGGTTGCGCTTACACTTTATCTTCCTATCCTCATCGGCAATGCGATAGATGCCGTTGTCGGCGAGAAAGCGGTTGATTTTGAGCTTATTTCGAAAATAACGGCAAAATGTGTTGTAATTATTCTCATCACTGCCCTTTCCCAATGGATAATGAACATGATAAACAACAAAATATCATTCAACATTGTCCGTGACGTCAGGAAAGAGGCTTTCGGGAAAATACAGATACTGCCGCTTTCATACATCGACACACATCCCTCGGGAGACATAATCAGCAGGGTTATTTCGGATGCAGATCAATTTGCGGACGGCTTACTTATGGGATTCACTCAACTGTTCACCGGTGTTCTTATGATAATCGGAACAGTCGGCTTCATGATCGCTTTGAACTGGAAAATCGCACTCATTGTCGTACTGCTGACTCCGCTATCGCTTATCGTTGCGAAGTTCGTTGCGGAACACACACACTCTATGTTCTTGAAGCAATCGGAAACGCGGGGCGAACAGACCGCATACATCGAAGAGGTTCTCGACGGACAAAAGGTACTGAAATCATTCTGCCGCGAGAGCGAATCACTTGAAAAGTTCGATGAAATAAACGATCGTCTTTCAAAATTTTCACTTCGCGCAACATTCTTCTCGTCAATAACCAATCCTTGCACGAGATTTGTGAACAATGTCGTATATGCGGCGGTAGCTCTTGTCGGTGCGCTGACCGTTGTTGCTTCGGCAAAGGATCCTGCGTCTGCCTCATTTACGGTCGGAGCACTGTCCTGCCTGTTATCATACGCAAATCAGTACACAAAGCCTTTCAACGAAATAACCGGAGTTATTACCGAGCTTCAGAATGCACTTGCCTGTGCTTCAAGGCTTTTTGAGCTGATCGAAGAAGAACCGCAGATTCCCGATGATAAAAACGCGCGTATTCTTTCGCACGCCGACGGCAGGTTCGATCTTGAAAACGTCAGATTTTCCTACACGCCCGACAAACCTCTTATCAGAAACTTCAACCTGCACGTATCGCCCGGGCAGACTGTGGCGATCGTGGGACCGACAGGGTGCGGAAAGACGACGCTTATAAATCTGCTCATGCGTTTTTACGACGTAAACGACGGTTCTGTCTCGGTA
>DHMB01000074.1:556-4658 GCA_002405565.1 Clostridiales bacterium UBA4653 | reverse complement strand
CGGGCGTGGATATCACGCTTACCGTAACACCGTGCTGGTGCTACGGTTCGGAAACCATGGATATGGATCCCTTAACGATAAAAGGCGTATGGGGCTTTAACGGTACAGAACGTCCCGGCGCTGTTTATCTTGCTTCCGTTCTTGCTACTCACGCTCAGAAGGGACTGCCCGCATTCGGATTCTACGGTCACGAGGTTCAGGATGTCGGCGACGTTGCCAATATTCCTGAGGACGTTAAAGAAAAGCTGCTCCGCTTCGGTCGTGCAGCTGTTGCGGCTGCAGAAATGCGCGGTAAGAGCTATCTTCAGATCGGTTCCATGTGCATGGGTATCGGCGGTTCGATAATCGATCAGCAGTTTATTGAAGAATATCTCGGTATGCGCGTTGAATCCGTTGACGAGGTTGAAATACTCCGCCGTATGGAAGAGGGTATATACAATAAAGAAGATTATGAGCGCGCTCTCGCGTGGACAAAGGAACATTGCAAAGAGGGAAGAGATGACAACCCCGACTTTGTTGACTTTCTTGGCGAAAAGAGAGCTATAAAGTTCACTCCCGAGCAGAAGGAAAAGCAGTGGGAATTCACTGTCAAGATGTATCTTATAATCAGAGACCTCATCAGAGGCAACAAGAATCTTCCCGAGGGCTTTGAAGAGGAAATGCTTGGGCACAACGCTATCTGCGCAGGCTTCCAGGGTCAGAGACAGTGGACAGACCATTGGCCGAACTGCGACTATCCCGAAGCGCTTCTCAACTCCTCGTTTGACTTTGAAGGCGCACGCGAGCCGATGACTTTTGCAACGGAAAACGATGTTCTCAACGGTCTCGGAATGCTCTTTATGAGGCTTCTCACAAATCGCGCGCAGATATTTGCGGATGTCCGCACATATTGGTCTCCCGAAGCAACGAAGCGTGTTGCAGGCTATGAATTCACGGGCAAGGCAAAGGAAAACGGCGGTATAATTCACCTTCTCAACTCCGGCGCGGCTTGTCTTGATGCTTGCGGCGAATGCACGGATGAAAATGGCAACCACGTCATGAAGAAGTGGTGGGAAGTTACGGATGAGGACATCAAGAAGATGACGGACGCAACAACCTGGTGCGAAGCCGGCTTTGATAACTTCCGCGGCGGCGGTTTCTCCTCTCACTTTGTGACAAGAGCCGAAATGCCCGTCACGATGATCCGTCTCAATCTTGTCAAGGGTCTCGGGCCGATGCTCCAGATTGCAGAGGGTTGGACGGTCAACCTTCCGGATGATGTTACGGATGTTCTTATGGAACGCACAAACCCGACTTGGCCCTGCACGTGGTTTACACCCCGTTGCGACGGCAAAGAGGGAAGCCCGTTCAAGGATGCATACGAGGTTATGAACCACTGGGGAGCAAACCACGGTGCGATTTCTTACGGTCATATCGGAGCAGACCTTATTACGCTCTGCTCGATGCTCCGCATTCCCGTATCAATGCACAACGTACCTGTTGACGACATTTTCCGTCCTACAGCGTGGAACGCATTCGGTATGGACAAAGAGGGTCAGGATTATCGTGCCTGCGCGGCATACGGGCCTCTTTACAAGAGATAAAAATAAGAAAAATCGGGAGCGGATATCCGCTCCCGATTGACATAAACAGGGGTTTTCAATGGATAAAATAACAAAATCGCTTTTTGAAATGCAAGATAAAAAGTTTCGGGATTTTACATCGAAGCTGATACCGAATGTTGATAAAGAACTTGTGATCGGTGTGCGTGTGCCGGACATCCGCAGGCTTGCAAAGACGCTTTCCGATGATGACCGCAAAAAGTTTCTCTCCGAATTACCGCATAAATATCACGAAGAAAATCTGCTCCACGGAGCAATACTTCAGCTTATAAAAAGCGACATCGGAGAAGTCATTTCGGAAACGGAAAAATTCCTGCCTTATATAGATAATTGGGCTGTTTGCGATATGTCGCAGTCAAAGCTGCTCGGCAAATACCCGGATATGGTTTTCGGAAAAGCTTGCGAGTGGGCGAAAGGCGAAAAAACATATACGGTGCGTTTTGCAATCGATGTTCTTTTGCAGTTTTTCCTTGACGAAAATTTCAAGCCCGAGGTGCTCTTTCTTGCCGAAAGCATAGTTTCGGAAGAGTACTATATCAACATGGCGCTTGCGTGGTTCTGGAGCTTTGCGCTCATAAAAAGATATGACGAAACTATTCCGATAATAGAGTCAAGGCGTCTGCCGGCATTCGTTCACAACAAGGCGATACAGAAGGCGCGCGAAAGCTATCGCATAAGCGACGAAAGAAAAGAATATCTGAAAACGTTGAAAATCAAATGATTATTTTGCCCGCTTATATGCTTCTCCGCCGTCGCGCGAGGTGACGGGAACGTCGAGAAGGTCACAATAGCTTGTCGCTTCATCCTCTGTTAAGGGGACTGTCGGCGTCATACCCGTACATTCGTTTGCGGAGGCGACGGGGTTTGAGAACATGGCTTCTGCCGCGAATTTGTCGGCGGAAGGCGCTTTATACATTCTGATTCGTTTTTTCATTTATATAAAAATCCTTTTTATTTTTATTTTCTCTCGAAAAAGACGGCGATATACTCATTTTCTTGTTGACACGGAAAATAAATTGTTGTAGAATAGTACAAATTATTCAAAAAAATGCGAGGTTAAAACGAATGGTAAATCAGAACGCTGCCGAAAAGTTCACAAAAGAAGGACTTACCTTTGACGATGTTCTTCTTATCCCTGCGGAAAGCTGCGTGCTTCCGACGGATATTGAACTTTCAACAAGACTGACGAACAAAATCAGGCTGAACGCTCCCCTCATATCCGCAGCAATGGATACGGTTACCGAATCGGAGCTTGCCATATCGATGGCAAGGGAAGGCGGAATAGGCGTCATTCATAAGAATATGCCGATTGATATGCAGGCGGGCGAGGTTGAGAAGGTAAAGAGAAGCGAAAACGGTGTAATCACAAATCCTTTCTTCCTTCATCCCGAAAACAAGGTCTATGAAGCCGAGCAGCTTATGCACAACTACAAGGTCTCCGGTGTCCCGATTGTAAACGGAGAAGGAAAGCTCGTCGGCATAATCACAAACCGCGATATGCGTTTCCTCACGGATATGGATATGGACATAGGCGAAGTTATGACCAAGGACAACCTCGTTACAGCACCCGTCGGCACAACTCACGAGCAGGCAAGGGAAATACTCGCAAAGAGAAAGATCGAAAAGCTGCCCCTTGTCGACGAAAACGGCTATCTCCGCGGGCTCATAACAATAAAGGATATTCAGAAGGCAACGAAGTATCCGAATTCCGCAAAGGATGAGAGAGGCAGACTTCTCTGCGGCGCGGCAATCGGCGTAACGGCAGACGTTCTTGACAGAGCCGGCGCACTTCTTGCCGCAGGAGCGGATGTTCTCGTTCTTGACTCAGCGCACGGTCATTCGATGAACATTGCAAAGACGACGGAGAAAATCAAAAATGCCTTCCCGGATTGTCAGCTTATCGTCGGCAATATTGCAACGGCGGCAGCAGCCGAATTCCTTATAAAGGCGGGCGCTGACGCGATCAAAGTCGGTATCGGCCCCGGCTCGATATGCACGACGAGAATCGTTTCCGGTATCGGTGTTCCGCAGGTTACGGCTATATATGATGTTGCATGCGTTGCCTCCAAATACAATATCCCCGTCATTGCCGACGGCGGCATAAAATACAGCGGCGACCTTGTAAAATCGATAGCCGCAGGCGCAGACACGATAATGATCGGTTCGCTGTTTGCGGGCTGTGAGGAAAGCCCAGGCGATAGCGAAATCTATCAGGGCAGACGCTTCAAGGTTTATCGCGGCATGGGTTCGCTTGCCGCTATGGAAAAGGGCTCAAAGGACAGATATTTCCAGGTCGGCTCGAAAAAGCTTGTCCCCGAAGGCGTTGAGGTACGTGTTCCCTACAAGGGCCCGCTTTCGGATACGATATTCCAGCTTATCGGCGGAATGCGTTCGGGTATGGGTTACTGCGGTACACCGACAATACCCGATCTCAAGGAAAACGGCAAATTTATAAGAATAACCGGCGCAGGCTTAAAGGAAAGCCACCCGCATGATATTTA
>DHMB01000074.1:0-528 GCA_002405565.1 Clostridiales bacterium UBA4653 | reverse complement strand
GATGTCACCATCACCAAGGAAGCGCCTAACTACAGTTACAATACACAGGGTTAATCGGGAGGAAAATATAAATGTTTTATTTGGGAATTGATTTGGGCGGTACAAATATTGCGGTAGGTCTTGTTGACGAAAACGGTAAAATAGTTTATCAGGACTCAACACCCACTCTTGCAAGCCGTCCGGGCGAGGAAATAGTAAAGGATATGTGTACATTGTGCGAAAAGGTCGTTAAGGAGTCGGGACACACAATGGACGAGGTTGCGTCAATCGGCGTGGGTTGTCCCGGAACGGTAGACAACAAAAACGGCGTTATTGCATATGCAAACAATATCCGTATGGAGAACTTTCCTATGAGAAAGCTTATACAGGAGCATATTGATAAGCCGGTAAATCTCGAAAACGACGCAAATGCGGCTGCTTACGGCGAGTATATCGCAAACGGAAACGGCGTTGACGATTATATATTCATAACGCTCGGCACAGGCGTAGGCGGTGGAATAATAATCAATAAAAAGATATACAGAGGCT
>DHMB01000085.1 GCA_002405565.1 Clostridiales bacterium UBA4653 | reverse complement strand
GAAGACGTTTATGTTGGAGTCATCAATCTACCGCTATTATATCGCAAGCCGCGCGGTTTTTCAAGCGTTTCCTTGCCTGTTGCGACGTTTTTCCCAACAACCGACCTTCCAATGCTCCTCGCGGAGCTTATATGTTTTTACGGAATATTCTGAATTTTATTTACATTTCATCGGCAATATGATATGATTATCGCATAATAATAAACCGCAAATCATAACCGGAGAGAATTATGGAAAACAGATTGCTGAAATACTTTCTTGTCGCGGCACAGGAGGAAAACATCACGCGGGCGGCGGAAATCCTTCATGTGTCTCAGCCCGCGCTTTCAAAACAGATTATGCAGCTTGAAGATGAACTGGGCGCAAAGCTGTTTGTCCGCGGAAAGCGTTCGCTTACGCTGACCGAAGAAGGCAGATTTCTGCGCGGGCGTGCGCAGGAAATCGTTGCGCTGACAGAGAAAACCGAGCGGGACTTCCGGGACGGCATCGTTTCTTATAACGGCGTTATTTCAATCGGGATGGGCGAAACCTCTGCAAGCCGCTGGCTCGGAGGGCTTGCCGTGGAATTTTCAAAAAAATATCCCGAAGTAAAGTTCGATTTTTATTCCGCTACGGCTGACAGCGTCAAAGAGCGGATAGAAAAAGGGCTTCTTGACGCGGGACTCCTGATTGAACCGACGGTCGATTTATCAAAATACGATATAATCCGTCTCCCCGTAAAAGATCGATGGGGCGTGCTCGTTTCGGCAGACAACCCGCTGTTTGAAAAAGAGAGCGTCACAAAGGACGACCTTGCCGAAGAGCGGCTTTTTGTGCCGTTCCGTATGGCAAACCGAATGGAAGAAACGTTCGGTATATCGGTGCACAGTCCGAACGTGTTCGGCACGCACAACCTGCTTGGCAACGTTGCAACTCTTGTTCGCGAAAACGCCGGCGTTGCGCTTACGATTGGCGGAGCCACCGAGCTTTATGACCGTCGCAGAATGGCATGGAAACCGTTTGAACCGGAAATATCGCTTTCAAGCGTTCTCATCTGGAAAAAGTACAAGGCGACATCTCCGAGCGCCGCAAAGTTTCTGGAATTTGTCGAACATTCCATTGGGTTATGACAATCAATTATAAATAAGTATTTTACATATCGCAAATTGCGTGATACAATAAGCATGAAAAAGGCAAGGAGCCTGTTTCGTGCTTATTTTTTTCGGAGATTATTTATGAAGAACATTCTTGAAAGAGACATTTCCGGCGAGCCTGTTTCGATCGACGACGCAGACTACGGAGAAATCAAAAAGATTATCGGTAATGCCAAGCGTCTGACGCAGGAGATGAATACATCGGTTTGCGACGCGGCGACGGTGCGAAAGTATTATATCGCCATCACGGGGCAACCCGTCGGAGAAGATTTCAACTTAAATCCTCCGTTTTATACAGATTTCGGGCGCAATATACGGGTCGGCAGGCGTGTGTTCATCAACTTCGGCTGTACTTTTATGGACAGAGGCGGAATCACAATAGGCGATGACGTCTTTATAGCTCCCCATGTACAGCTGATAACAGAAAACCACGGACTTGCACCGGACAAACGGCGATATATCACCTCACGCCCTATTGCCATCGGAAACAATGTCTGGATAGGAGCGGGGGCAATTCTCCTGCCCGGGGTGAAAGTTGGAGACAATGCAGTCATCGGCGCGGGAAGCGTTGTTACAAAAGACGTTGAAGAAAATACGGTCGTTGCGGGCAACCCCGCAAAGCCGATCAAAACAATATAGGAGGATGTTATGAACAGAAAAAGAGCGTTTTTAACCTTTGTTGCACTTCTGCTTGTCATTGCCTGCGCGGTTTCCGCATGCAATTCGGGAAACAATCATGACGGCAGTACAACAGAGTCTTTCGGCACAGGCAGTAAACAAACCACAACTTCAAAAAATACTGAGCCGCCCGCGCCGTCCGGCACTCGAATCAAGATGAACTTTGACGGACAGACGGTTTACGGCACGCTTGACGATAATTCCGTCAGCCGTGATCTTGTCTCCCGCCTGCCGCTTACGCTTACATTTTCCGACTACAACAGCACGGAAAAGACAGCCTATCTTCCGGAAGGCTCGCCAGCATGGGATACGTCAGACGCACCCGATTCATGCACGCCTGCGGCGGGAGATATTACGATGTATTCTCCATGGGGTAATCTTGCGATATTTTATCGCCCGTTCCGTAGCTCTTCCGGTCTCGTCCCGCTCGGCAGACTTGACGATGGCGGAGCGGAAAAATTTGCGGCGATGAAAGGCGACTTTACTGTCACGATTTCGCTTGTAAGCGGCACAGACGCCCCCGAACAGACCGCTCAGACCGAAAAGCCGGAGATTCCCGACCGACCGCAAAAATCAAAAGTTCTCGTTGCATATTTTTCGTGCACAGGTCACACAAAAGCCGTGGCTGAAAAGATCGCCTCGCTCACCGGCGGCGATCTTTATGAAATCGTCCCTGCCGAGAAATATTCATCGGCAGATCTCAATTACAGCGACAGTAACTGTCGCGCAAACCGCGAGATGAACGATCCGTCATCACGCCCAGCGATTGGAAGCGAAAGCATTGACATTTCCGAATACGATACGGTCATCATCGGCTATCCTATCTGGTGGGGCACAATGCCGCGGATAATAAATACGTTTTTTGATACTTACGATTTGTCCGGCAAGACGGTTGTTCCCTTCTGCACATCCGGAAGCAGCGGGGTTTCAAAATCGGTCTCCGATATAAAATCAACCGAACCGGGCGCAACCGTTGCAAACGGACTCCGCGCGTCGGGCGCAAACGACAATAATATTGAAAGCTGGCTCCGCGAAAGCGGCGTCATAAAATAATCAGGGAGGAAAAAGATATGAACGAAAAAGAATTTGAAAAGCAGAATGTTTTCGGCAAGGGAGAATATAACTCCGCCTATGCTGAATATTTCAGCGGGGCGTCGTTTCTGAACCCGCTGACGGAAGCCGGCAAGACGGTTTTCCTTGCAAACGTTACTTTCGAGCCCGGTTGCCGCAACAATTGGCACATTCATCACGCAGATGAAGGCGGCGGACAGATACTCGTCTGCACGGCGGGAGAGGGCTGGTATATGGAAGACGGCAAACAGGCTGTCAGCCTCACGCCAGGAACGGTTATAACGATTCCCGCAAACGTAAAACACTGGCACGGCGCGAAAAAAGACAGCTGGTTTTCGCACATAGCAATCGAAGTCCCGGGAAAAAACTGCAAAACCGAATGGTGCGAGCCCGTATCGGACGAAGAATACAAAAAGCTGTAAGGAGGGATTTATCATGTCTGTAAAGCAGACAGCGGGCAGAGACGCCCTGGGGAAATTCGCCCCGAAATTTGCGGAGCTCAATGACGACGTCCTTTTCGGCGAAGTATGGAGCAGAGAGAATGAGCTTTCCCTGCGCGACCGTTCGCTGATTACGGTCGTTGCGCTTATGGCGCAGGGTCTTGTCGACGAGAGCTTCCGCTATCATCTCATAAACGCAAAGAAAAACGGTATAACAAAAGAAGAAATTGCGGAAACGGTTACCCATGCGGCGTTCTACTGCGGTTGGCCGAAGGCTTGGGCGGTCTTCCGCATGGCAAAAGAAATATGGAATGACGCAGATGAAAAAGAGGAGGGTCACAAATGATTTTCGATAAATATATCACGCTCGGAAACGGAGTGAACATTCCGTCGCTCGGCTTCGGAACATGGTGCATTGATGATGGCAAAGCGGCGGAAGCCGTAAAAACGGCGATTGAAGTCGGATATCGCCATATAGACACAGCGCAGGCATACGGTAATGAGAGAGGCGTCGGCGAGGGAGTCCGCACATGCGGAGTACCGCGCGAAAAGCTGTTTGTCGTCAGCAAGGTTGCGGCGGAAAACAAAAGCTATGAATCGGCAGCAAAATCGATCGACGAAACGCTTGCAAAAATGGGGCTTGATTATCTCGATATGATGATTATTCACGCACCTCAGCCATGGGCACAATGGCGCGGAGAAAATCGGTATTTTGAAGAAAACCGCGAGGTCTGGCGCGCACTTGAAGACGCTTATGACGCGGGAAAGCTCCGCGCGATCGGCGTATCAAATTTCCTTCGCGACGATCTTGAAAGTCTTCTCCCGCATTGCAGGATAAAGCCTGCCGTAAATCAGGTGCTTGCCCACATCGGAAGCACACCGAACGCGCTGATTTCATTCTGCCGTGAAAACGGTATTGCCGTCGAAGCGTATTCGCCGATCGCGCACGGCGAAGCATTGAAGAGCCGTGAAATTGCTGAAACAGCAAGTAAATACGGTGTCTCGCCGGCGCAGCTCTGTATCAGATATATCCTACAGCTCGGACTGATCGCCCTTCCGAAGGCGTCATCACGCGAGCATATAAAAGAAAACTCGGAGCTTGATTTCGTCATTTCGGACGCCGATATGGAAGCGCTGAACAAGGTTGATTTCAAAGACTACGGCGAATACAGCTATTTCCCCGTTTTCAGCGGCAAATAAAGCATGAAGAAAACCGGAGGTAAATGAAATGAAAAAACTTGTAGCATATTTTTCCGCAAGCGGAACAACAAAAAAGACGGCGGAACACCTTGCAAATGCCATCGGAGCGGATCTGTTTGAAATCCGCCCCGCAGTTCCGTATACCCGCGCTGATCTTGACTGGACAAACAACAAAAGCCGCTCATCCGTTGAGATGAGCAATCCGCAGTCGCGACCCGAGATTGCCTCTCACATTGAAAATATGAGTGAATACGATACCGTATATATAGGCTTTCCGATCTGGTGGTACGTCGCACCGACGATTATAAATACATTTCTTGAAAGCTACGATTTTTCAGGAAAAACCGTCATCCCCTTTGCAACGAGCGGCGGAAGCGGAATGGGAAAGACCGTTGATGTTCTCAGAAAAGTCTGTCCGGACGCCACATGGAAAAGCGGCGGCGTTGTAAACCGCATGACAGAAGCGGCACTTGCCGAATGGGCGAAAAAACAATGAAAATATCCGTTGCGCACTTCCCTGCGCCGGATATCCGTAATTTACACAGCAAAAAGCCGTCTGCTTTCAAAGCGGACGGCTTTTCATTTTTATTCATTTTATTTGTTTTTGCGTTTTTTGAGCGACAGGCAAAGAACAAACTTGTCAAGTATATAAAGGACGGAAGGCAGAACGACCGTTATCATGACCACGGAGCATATCGTTCCTATGCCGAGGAGAAGTCCGACCGTTGAGATCGAATTCTGGCTCGATATAAAATGGATAACAAATCCGCAGACGGTGAGGATAAGTCCGGAGGTGAACACCGTCGGCATTGCCGCCTCAACGGAGAGTTCAAGCGCCTTTTTCCTGTCATAAAGCCCTCTGTACGCAACGTAGTTGCTGGACATAAGGATACCGTAATCTATCGTCGCCCCCATAAGGATACACGTCGTGACGATGTAGCTCATGAAGAATATTCCGTTTCCGAGGAGCTGTGTGCTCATAGCAATGAATATCGCGCCCTGTATCGTTGCAACAAGGATGACAGGGAGAGAAAGCGATCTGAATATAACCATGACGATAACAAATATCGATATAAGCGTAAACACGGTTATGAAGCTGTTGTCATGGGCAAAGGAATTTTCGAGGTCGTAAGTCGAAACAATGTTTCCCGTTATGCAGGCGTCATCGCCGAAAACATTTTTGACCTCGCCGGAGAGATAGTCAACGAATTCCGTCGTCTCCTCGCTCTCGTTCGGCAGGTTTACGGAAAGAAGCATTCTCGAATAATTTTCGCCGAGGAACAAATCCTCCGCCTTTGCGATATCGTCCTGCGCGTCAGAAACCTTTCCGCGGTTTTCATCGCTCATTTTGCGTTTGAGAAGCGAATTTGTGTCCATATTTTCAGTGACAAAATCCAGCAGGTCGCAAGCCATTATCGGGGAGACAATGGCTTTTCCGTCCGCTATCGCGTATTTGATATACACGCCCGAAACCTTATCCTTTTCAAGCGCGGATGACGACATATCGCTCTTGATTTCCTCCTGCAAAGAGGTGAGTTTTTCATATGCCTGCTCGTATGTGAGCGCAGATTTATCTGAGATATAGGAATTTACGGTCAGCATGTCACAGAGTTTATTTCTGTTTTCGTCCGTGAGCTGTGCATGGACAACCACATTCGTTTTGTCTGTATCAAGCGCATAACCGACAAATGTCTTTCCGTTTATTTTTCCGTCCGCTATTGCGCCGGTTTTATAGAAATACATTATATAAATCTGCTGAACAGACTCCGCTGTTACGGTTATCTGCGGAGCAGTTCCGGAGAGAGCCGTTGCTATCTGCGAAAGAGCGGGAAGGAAGCTCTCGTAACCGTAGGCTGTGTTTATCGCACTATAAAGCGCGTCGTAACCGCCGACTGTCGCGGTAGCTTTTTCGTCCTTTATCTGTCCGCTTGCGAGAAGGAATTTCATAAGCGGCAGGAACGGAATCGTTTCACCGGCAGGCTGACCTGTTGTCGCAAAATAGCCGGCATATATCTGTGTAAGCTGTGCGTCTGTCAGCATGGCGCCACAGTTCTGATAAATCCATCCCTTTGCGGTTGTCTTGTCCATCGGCATTTCCATCTGCTGATTGAACTGCGCTATTCCCGCGGAAAGCATTTTCAGCTGCAAAACAGTCACATTGTCAAACATACCGCTTACGTTTTCATCCTCCGACGCGGAGATCATGAAATCGAGCATTGTTTTGAAGTCGACGTTCTTTGCGTCAACTTTATCGTAGAAATACAGCCCGTAAAGCTGTTTTACGGAAAAGAGCTTTACGTCGGTTCCCTCCATAACGCCCGTTGTCAGCTTTTCATAAAGCTCCTCTGCGGTGAGTTCGCCTGTCGTTATTTCCGAAACGACTTTCAGCGTTTTGAGCGTTTTAGAGGTGTCTGCATCAATGAATTCCTTTGCGTCATCATCCGTTTCGATGAGCTCGTTTGCAAAATCGATGAAGTCGGCAAACGATATCAAGGTGTCTGACGGAGAGCGGTAAAGATTATACATTGTAAAGAGCATTTCCGCGTCTTTTTCGGAAATATCGAGCTTCTGAACAGCCTTTGTAAGGTCATACATATCCCTTACGGTGTTTGTATAAGCCGTGTAATTTGTCAGAACGGATTTTCCGCTCTTTGTTCTGTAATCATAAAGAATATCGGCGAGTGTCTGCTCGTTTTCGTAGTTATTTTCAGAATTTTTATAAACAACCACAACGGAGTTGTTGCTTCCGAAAACGTCGGAAATGGCTTCGTTGCCGGTTTTTGTGTCGGAGAAGATGAAGGTGTTTCCCGTCTGCAAAACGCCGCAGCATATGACGAGCGCAAGCGCAATCGGCACAATTACCTTTCCCGCCTTATAAGCGGTTTTGCAGAAGCCCTTCCCCCTCGGCACAAAGGATTTCTTTTTCGCCTTTTTCATCGGTTTGTCAAGCAGAAGAACAAGCGCCGGCAGAAGCGTTACGGAGGTGACTGCCGAAACGACAATTCCCTTCATAAGTACAATACCTATATCAAATCCTATGCGGAATGACATGAAAAGCAATGCCAGAAGTCCGGCAATTGTCGTCAGCGCGCTTGCGGAAACAGGCTTTATCACGGACTTTATCGCGTCTTTCATCGCAGTGCTGTTGTCGCCGCAATTTTCCTTTTCCCTGCGGTATGTGTGAAGCAGAACGATGCTGTAATCTATCGAAAGTGCGAGCTGAAGTATTGCCGCAATCGAATTTGTGATATATGAAATTTCGCCAAAGAATACGTTTGTTCCGCGGTTG
>DHMB01000068.1 GCA_002405565.1 Clostridiales bacterium UBA4653 | reverse complement strand
CTCGGCTATTCATGCAGAAACCATTGCCCGCGCTGTCTCTGTTCGCTTCATCTCGACAATAACCCCGGCGACCGCGCGAGCGGTTGCGGAGGACTTATGATCCCGATCTCCGCCGAGCCCGACCCGAAAAAGGGTTATATCATAACCCATAAATGCACAAAGTGCGGGACGATAAAACGCAATAAGGCGGCAACGGAAGCCAAAGTTCAGCCGGACGATATCTCGCTTATAATCAAATTGACCGTCGCAAAATGATAAAAACGCGCCCTTTCGGGCGCGTTTTTTGCTTTCTTTGCTAAGTTCTCATTTTTTGTTTGAAAAAGTCAAACAAAAGAAATTTCCGTCGCCTATTCGCGCGGACAATATTTCTTCCGTCGCAAGCCGGCATGCACAATTGACGGCTCGTCCCCGACGGCAGAGCGCCGATTCTTCCCTGCTGTCGCCATAAAATCAAAAAATGTGCGTTCCGTCTGAAACGCACATTTTTTGTTTCCCCCAAGAATATAATCTCAATATCTATCCTTGATTTTCTGAATACAATCGCTGCAGATGAGCTTGCCGTTAAGGCTCTCAACGTTGTCCGCATTGCCGCAGAAAATGCAGGAAGGCTCGTACTTCTTGAGAATGATCTTGTCGTTTTCGACAAAAATCTCAACAGAATCACGATTGCTTATTCCGAGGTTCTTTCTGAGCTCAATCGGGAGAACGAATCTTCCGAGCTCATCAATTTTTCTTACTACGCCTGTGGATTTCATATGTATTCACGCTCCTTTCACAGTGTACTTATAATATACCATATTATGTTAGGAAAGTCAAGGCTAAAATCGAACAAATGCGAATATTTTGGAATTTTGTTTATTTTTCATATATTTATAGCCCAAAAATGCGTTTTTGATGTATTATTTTGGAGCAATACCCCTATATATGCTGTATTTTTATTCCCCATCCAAAGGAGGCTTTCATGCTTAAGAAGATTTTTTGCGTTATAAGCGCAATTTCATTTGCCTTTGCGCTCGTCATGGGAAGGATGAACGCTCTCGCCTCCGCGATAATCGACGGGGCTTCAAAAGCCGTCTCTCTTTCGATATCGCTCCTCGGGCTGACGGCGCTCTGGTGCGGAATAATGGAGGTATATTCAAAATGCGGCGCGTGCCGACTGCTCGCAAAGCTCATATCCCCGCTCATGAAGCTGCTCTTCCCCGAAGCCTGCAAAAGCGGCGTCGGCACGGAAGAAATTGCGGCAAACATCAGCGCGAACCTTCTCGGTCTCGGCAATGCGGCGACGCCTCTCGGCATAAAGGCTATGGAAAAGCTGTCAGAGCTGAACGGCAGCTCCGATGAAGCAAGCGACGATATGATCACCTTTGCTGTGCTGAACACGTCATCCGTTTCTCTCATGCCGACAACGCTCATCGCCCTGCGACGCGCGGCAGGCTCGGCAAGCCCGTTTGATATAATTCCCGCAGTCTGGATATGCTCTGTGTGCTGCTGCATTGTTTCAATGCTGTTTGCAAGGGGACTGCGTCATCTGTTTCCGAAGAAAAAGCCGAAGGCGGAAAAAGTATGGAATACATAGCCTCAGCATTCATTCCCGCGGCTGTGCTTCTCTGCGCGGCACTGCTGACCTTCTCGAAAAAAGCGTCCTTTGACGATTTCCTCCGCGGCACGGAAAGCGGGATAAAGGTCATCTTCCGTCTGCTTCCGACGCTGATCGTTCTCGTCGTTTCCGTTTCAATGCTCTCCGCCTCCGGCGCTGTAGACTTTGTCTCGTCGCTCCTTGCGCCGACGTTCGAAAGGCTCGGAATTCCGACGGGAATGCTCCCGCTGATTATCATGCGTCCGTTTTCCGGAAGCGGGTCAAACGCGATGATAGCGGACATTTTCGATAAATACGGCGCCGACAGCCTGACGGCAAAAGCCGCTTCCGTGCTTCTCGGCTCGTCCGAAACGATACTTTATGTTTTCGCCGTATATTTTTCCGCGGCAGGGATAAAGAAAACGCGTCATGCGCTTCCCGCCGCATTTCTTTCAATGATATTCTGTGTTTTTCTTTCTTCGCTTATATGCAGGCTTATGTTCGGTTAATCGACCATCTTGACGCTTTCGATCTTTATATAGTTCTCTTCTTTGAGGAAGCCCATCATAACGCCGTAATAATCTTCCGAATACCCGCCGTTTTCCTTTATATCGGAGCAGATTTTTTCAATTACGTCCCATCCGTCCGTTATTTTGCCGAAGGCGGCATAGTTGCCGTCAAGAGATGACTGCGCCGCGTCCGAAAGGACTATGAAAAACTGCGTTGAGGCGGAATCCGGGTCGTTTGAACGCGCCATGGATATGACGCCCGTCTTATGCTCGAGTTTATTGTTCACTCCGTTTGATGAAAACTCGCCCTTGATGGTTTCCGTGGACTTTGAATTTGCTCCGCCCTGAAGGACAAAGCCCTCCTGCATGCGGATAAAGTCCGTTCCGTCAAGAAGTCCTTCTTTTGCGAGCTTTTCAAAATGAGCCGCCGTTTTGGGCGCGTTTCCGTAGTCAAGCTCGATTGTTATGTCGCCGTAGCCTTCAATTGTCATGACTGCCGTTTTGGTTTTGGGGCCGCAGGCGGTAAACGCAAGCGCAAGCATAAAGAGCGCGAGCGCCGCCGCAATTATTTTCATTCTTTTCATCATTTGTCTCCTGTAGTTTTTTTCCTATTATATCAGACAATTATGTATACTTCAAGACAAAACCGTAAACATTCGGCTTTCAATATTGACAAATTACTCCCGCGCGGATAAAATGATATGTGGACAGGCTTAAAAATCATATCTGCGGGCAGAATATAAAAAAGTCCGCGCGGAGGAAAATGTGAAAAAAGCGATAGCAATATTTATTCTTCTGACGTCCATGCTCCTTGTATCATGCGGGAGGGGCACGTCGGTATCATATAACGAAATAAGGCGAAAGCTCGAGCCGGCCACGGTCTTTGCGGACGGAAGCTTCTCTTCATATACAGAAAAGCTGACCTATTACGGCGATGACGGCGCCCCCGCCTATTCTTATTCCGTCTGCCTTTATCCGTCGACCGACAAAGCGTATGAATACAATGTTTTTCAAAGCGACGGCGACTTTTCGCTTTACGCCTGCGACGGCAGAGTCTTTGCCGAAAAGGACGGAAAGCTCTGCTCCGTTGTCCTGATGTCGCAGACATACAGAGAATATATCGACGGTTACCTCACCTGCGAAAACGATTTCGACACTCTCTCCTTCCGTCAGCTTTATTCAAAAAAATCGGATGACGGAGTCACCGAGGTCGCCTATTCGGCTGACATGACAATCGCCCTCGCGGCGAAGTATTCATCGCTCGGATTTTCCGTCGGCGACAGAATTGTCGCGACCTATGAAATCTACGGAGACCACATAACGGATGAAGTCACCTATTCGCTCGCAAAATCCGACGGGACGGAAAAGCTCTTCCTCCGCAGAGAATTTTCATATTCGGAAAAACTGCCCGGGCTCACCCTTCCCTCTCCCGACACCGCAACCGTCACCGTTATTTTCAATCACGGCACGGACAGCGAAACGAAATCCGTCTTTTCGGCACAAAAGGGCTGTTACCTCGGCATAAGCCGCGGAAATATAAAATCGACGTTTTATACGGACGCCGCCCTTTCCTCGGTTTTCACACCGGAAGATACGCTCATCGAGGGCGATATCACCCTCTACGCCGCAGGCAATTAAAATTTTCTCTTTTCGGACAAAAAATTTATCGCAAATCTATTGACAAGCGGTTTTCATTATGATATAATTCATTTCGCTGACGCGGAAAGCGTTTGCGAATATGCTGGTGTGGCTCAATGGCAGAGCAGCTGATTTGTAATCAGCAGGTTGTTGGTTCGACTCCGATCACCAGCTCCAAAAAAGCCTTGTGCATTCTGTGTGCGGGGCTTTATAATTGGGAGCGTTCCCGAGTGGCCAAAGGGGGCAGACTGTAAATCTGTTGTCAGTGACTTCGGTGGTCCGAATCCACCCGCTCCCACCAAAAAAGCACTTCGCAAGAAGTGCTTTTTTCAGTTTCATCCACCGTTTTTCCGTTGTCTCGTGCCAAAGCAATTCCCCGCCCGCGCGTCCGATGGCTTGAAGACTTTGGGGCAAAAACAAAATTATCATTTTACAAGAAAATTTTACCTTGAAATTGTGCATTTTTCCTCAAAAAAGCGGCTGTTTTTTTACAATTCTTCTTGCATACGGCGCGGCGAGGTGATATATTATATGTATGGTGAGAACAACATCATCGCTAATTTTTCGGAGGTATTTTTATGTCAAGAGGCGAAATCAAACGCAAAGCAAGAGAACAGCTCGGCAGCAACATTTTTGCAGAGCAATGGCTCTATGCGATAGTCGCAATACTTATGACAGGTGCACTTATGGCAATCGGCGGGCCGATCGTGATTTTAACTTCGGGGCCCCTGCTCCTTGCCCTTTTCACAATGTTCTTAAAACAGTCGCGTGACGGCAAGACAATGGACTTCACAACCGTTTTCGACGGCTTCAAGAGCTTCGAGCAGTTCAAGCAGCTCTTCGTGCTTGAATTTGTTTCGGGACTTATCATCGGTCTCTGGTCGCTCCTTTTCGTTATCCCCGGCATTGTCAAGGCTTATTCTTATTCCATGGCGATTTATATCAGAATCGATCATCCGGAATATGACTGGAAGAAATGTCTTGAAGAAAGCCGCAAAATGATGGACGGCAAAAAGTGGACTCTCTTCATCCAGGATCTCAGCTTTATCGGCTGGATTATAGTCGGCGCTCTGTGCTTCGGTATCGGCGTGCTTTTCGTATATCCTTATGTTCTCGCCGCAAGAGCGCAGTTCTATCGTTCGATAGCAGGCGACCCCGTAGCCGAGGAAGCTCCCGCAGAAGAAACGGCGGAGCAGGCTTAATTATAGACCCAAAAACGGCGCAAATGCGCCGTTTTTTCTTTTTATTTTCAAATCCACGAATTATTTTCGCTTTTTCTATTGAAATTCAAAAAAATATATGCTATAATGTCACCAACCGAAGAAACTCTCGGAATTTTTGAAAGAAGACCGAGGGCGGAGGTTACTCTGGAGAATCCCGCAGAAAGTGCGGGTGCCGAAGGTGCAAGGCGCAAGCCGAATCTCTCAGGCAAAAGAACGGAGCAGACAAAGTAAATATTTTTATAGTCTGTATGTCTTTTCTTCGGAGCCGCCGATATTATGTTATCGGTAGCTTTTTTATTTTATTTTTGGAGGAAAACAAAATGGACGCGGTACTTAATATCGTTTCAAAAATCAATTCATACCTTTCCGATTATATTCTCATAGTTCTTCTGATCGGTGTCGGGCTGTTCTTTACGATCAAAACACGTTTTGTTCAGGTACGCTGTTTTGGCGAGGGAATGAAAAAGGTCTTCGGAAATATCAGCCTTAAAGGCGGAAAACAAAAAGGCGGACTTACGTCGTTTCAGGCGCTTGCGACCGCCATCGCCGCCCAGGTCGGCACGGGAAACATCGTCGGCGCGTGCGGAGCGATACTCATAGGCGGTCCCGGCGCAATATTCTGGATGTGGATAATCGCATTTTTCGGTATGGCGACAATATATGCAGAGGCAACGCTTGCTCTGAAAACAAGAAAGGTTGATGCGGACGGAACAGTTCACGGAGGACCCGTCTATTACATACAAAAAGCCTTCGGCGGCAGATTCGGCAAAATACTTGCGGGCTTTTTCGCCGTCGCAACGATACTCGCCCTCGGATTTATGGGCAGCATGGTTCAGTCAAACTCCATCGGGTCAACCTTTGATACGGCGTTCGGCGTTCCCTCATGGGCTGTCGGGCTTGTAATCGCCGCAATCTCCGCTTTCATTTTTCTCGGCGGGCTCAACCGTATCGCCGCGGTGACGGAAAAAATCGTTCCGATAATGGCTCTGCTTTATATCGTCGGCGGGCTTGTGATAATCTGCGCAAGAATAAAATACATTCCGGAAACGTTCGGGATGATTTTCAGATATGCCTTTATGCCGCAGGCGATAATCGGAGGGAGCGTCGGTTATGCGCTGAAAACGGCGATAAGTCAGGGCGCAAAGCGCGGACTTTTCTCAAATGAAGCCGGTATGGGCTCAACTCCCCACGCGCACGCCATGGCAAACGTAAAAGACCCGCACGAGCAGGGCGTCGTTGCAATGGCCGGCGTGTTTATAGACACGTTCGTCGTTCTGACAATGACGGCGCTCGTCGTCATTTCAACGCTCTATGCCGGCGGAGGCGCGCTTTCCTACGGCGCGGCGGAGGGTATTGACAAAACAAACATGGCGCAGCTCGCCTTCGGAACCGTTTTCGGCGAGAAGGCGGGAAGCATATTCGTTGCGATAAGCCTTTTCTTCTTCGCCTTCACGACGATTCTCGGCTGGAACTTCTTCGGCAAAATAAATATGATATATCTCTTCGGCAAAAAGTCCGTGAAGGTCTATTCGGTAATCGCCGTTGCGTTCATTTTCGTCGGCAGTGTGCTTTCAAACGACCTTGTCTGGGAGCTGACGGATATGTTCAATCAGCTGATGGTCATTCCGAACGTCATGGCGCTTGTTGCGCTTTCGCGCATGATTACGGCGCCTGCGGGAAAGAAAAAGTCACAAAAAAGCGCGGATTTCAAGAAAGAAACTCAGGCAAGCGCAAAATGACGGAAAATGTCGGCATAAAAATCAAATATTTTTCAAAGGATGATTGCAAAATCGGTCAACAGGTCGTATAATAGGTGGCAAGGAAGGTGATTTTTTATGCACGACGAGCTTACCAAGGTCGATATAAAGAAAATGCAGGAAGAAATTGAGTATCGCCGTAACATTCTTGCGCCGAAGCTGCGCGAGGAAGTCCGTCAGGCGCGCGAGCTCGGAGACCTGAGCGAAAATTTTGAATATCACGCCGCGCGGCGCGAAATGAATAAAAACGCGGGCAGAATAAACTATCTGCAAAGAATGATAGACACCGCCGTTGTCATTGAGCCGGAGTCAAAAGAGGATTCCGTCGGTCTTTTCGACACGGTCACCCTCTATCTTGAAGATGACGACGAAGAAATGACGATAACGATTGTCACAACTCTCCGCCAGAATTCCCTGAAAAACCTTATCAGCAAGGAATCGCCGATCGGAAAGGTGCTTCTCGGAAAGAAGCTCGGCGAAAGAATATTCGTCCGCGTAAACGACGATTACGGTTATTACGCCGTGATCCGCAAAATCGAAAAAGGCTCGGATGACGAGTCGCTCGAAATAAGTCCGTATTGACAAAAAAACAGCCGCCCGAGGCGGCTGTTTTTGTTTTTTATTCGTTCGACGCGCTTTCCTCTCCGGCAGATTCGCCGGCTCCGTCCTGCGCGACGGTTTCTTCCGTTTCCGTCGCCTGATCATTTGCCTGTCCTTCGCCTGCGCTCTCTTCCATCTTCATCCCGCAGAAGGGACAGAACGCGGCGGTTTTGTCCGTAACGGTTTTTCCGCATTCGTGACAGATTCTCTCGCCCTTGACCTTTTTCAGTTCGAGCTCTTTTTCCGCAATAACCTTCTTGAAGCCGTCGATCTTCGAGCAAAGCTCCGCAAGTTCGGGATCCGGACTGCTGCCGCTTATGCTGTAATACTTTTTGCCGAGTTCAGCGAACGCATTTTCCATATTCGCTTTTGCGCCGTTTATCTCTGCCGAAAGCTTTGCGCTTTTGGTCACCTCGCGGGTCTTGTCCGATACGGTTCTACCCGCTTTTTTAACAGCTGTCTTAATGTTTTCAAAGAAACTTTCCATAAAATCTCACCTTTCCTTTTCAGTTATTTTTCTCTTTATGAAATTGATCTATTCATCCCGCATGAGGGATTTTGTCAAATCAGTTTTTCGATTATATCTCCGAAGGCTTTCGCCATTATTTCAAAGCCGACGTCATTCGGGTGCGTGCCGTCAACGGTTCTGCCGTCGTCAAAGAAGGTCGCAAAGGTCTTTTCTCCGTCGACAAAATACACGTTTTCGTCGCCCAGTGCGCGGGCTTTTTCATAGCTTGCGGATATTACGTCCCTGCGGGCTTTTCCGTCACGCGAGGGGTTTGAAAAATTCGGCGCGGACGCCATTATTATCGGCACTGTCGGGTGCGAGCGACGGACGGTCTCATAGCCCTTGAAATGTGTTTCCTCAAGATGAGCGACGGACGGAGCGTTGTAATCGTAGTCATAGACGAAAACGGACATCGGGAGTCCCGCAATATAATTCATTATTTCGTCCTCGCCCTTTGCGCCGCCGGAAAAACCGAGATTTATGAAATCCGCGTCAAAGCGGCGGGAGATGATTGCCTCATAGCAAAGCCCGGGTCTTGAAGCGCACGCGCCGTGCGTTATGGACGAACCGTAAAAAACGATGGGCGTGCCGCGGCGATACCCGCTCCCCGCGGAGAGCGCACTTCCCTCTTTTATGCCGATTTCAAGCGACGTGACGGTTGAAAAAAGCGGCATATTCAGCACAAGATCGCGCGGACGACTTTCCGGAAGGTTTATCGTCAGGGTAAAGTCCTCTTCCCTCACCCTTGTCGGAATGAGCGAGCCGACGAAATACTGTCTGCCGCCCTTGTATTCGTAAAGATCGAAGCCCGCCGTGCCCGCGTCGGTCATATGAGCCATGCGCCAGCTCTGCGGCATATGACAGCGTACAGCAATGGCGGGGGAATCCGTCATAAACCGTACCCTGCCGCCGGCGGAATTTCTCGCAAGAACGGCGACCCCCTCGCTGACCTTTCCGGCAACGTCGGACGGTACGCGGGTAAACCCGTTTTCTTCTTCCCATAAGAGCCCGTAGACCGCGAACGGTGCGCTCCGCGCGTCACGGAACACAAGTCCGCCCTCGGCTTTCACCTCGGCAAAGTTTTTATCAATTTTCGATATTTCGTTTTCGGCAGGCATAATCATCGCCCTCTCTTGCATTTTTTCGCTTATATTTTACATTAGGCAGAGGATTTTGTCAACACGCCCGCGCCATTTCCCTCTTGCGATATTTCATATTATGTGATACAATAATGTCATCTGAAAATCGGAAAAGGACTTGCCATGACAGAAAAATTATATGATATATCAAGCAAAATAAAGGATTTTGAATGTACCGTCCTCCGCTGCGAGCTTTCGGGCGGAGAATATCTGATTGAGACGGACAGAACCGCATTTTTCCCCGAAAGCGGCGGTCAGTGCGGCGACGCGGGCACAATCGGAGACGCCGTCATAACCGACACACGGTATGACGGAGAGCGGATAGTCCATATTTCTCATTCGCCCCTTGAGGCGGGCAAAAGCTATCGCGCCTCGCTCGATTTCGCCCCGCGCTATCGCAGAATGCAGAATCACACGGGCGAGCACATCGTCTCCGCCATAATGCACAGGCGCTTCGGCTTTTCAAACGTCGGCTTTCATCTCGGCTCAAAGGAAATGACCTTTGATTTTGACGGCGTTATAACGCCAGAGCAGATGAAAGAGGTTGAGGACGAGGCAAACAGAATCTCTGCGGAAAACGTCGCTATAAAGACGTATTATCCCTCCGAAAAAGAGCTTGCGACCCTTGACTACCGCAGCAAGGGC
>DHMB01000056.1 GCA_002405565.1 Clostridiales bacterium UBA4653 | reverse complement strand
TGCGGCGATCGCCGTGTTGAACTTCATCTGCTCGATATCCGAGGAGACCTTCTTGACCGTCTTATGGAAAGCCGATTCCAGCTTTTCCGTCGATCCTTTGCCCTTTGTCATAAAGAGCATTCCCCAGACTCTTTCAATGAAACGCTTGCAGCCTCTCACGCTCGATTCAGACCACGGAGCCGCGCTTGTGTAGTCGCCCATAAAGAGGACGTATGTGCGGAGGACGTCCGCGCCGTATTCGTCGACAACGTCGTTGGGGTCGACAACGTTCCCTTTCGATTTTGACATCTTCTCGCCGTCCGGCCCGAGGATAAGCCCCTGCGCCGTTCTCTTTGCATAGGGCTCGTCACAGGGGACAACGCCTATGTCATAAAGGAACTTATGCCAGAAGCGGGAATAAATCATATGTCTTGTGACGTGTTCCATTCCGCCGTTGTACCAGTCAACAGGCATCCAGTATTTCAGCTTTTCGGGGTCTGCCAGAGCATTTTCGTTGTGCGGGTCGATATAACGGAGGAAATACCAGGATGACCCTGCCCATTGAGGCATTGTGTCCGTTTCTCTCTTTGCGTCGCCTCCGCACTTCGGGCACTTGCAGTTTACAAAGCTGTCTATCTTTGCGAGCGGGCTTTCGCCGTTCTGTCCCGGCTCGAAATTCTGCATATCGGGCAGACGGAGCGGAAGCTCGTCATACGGAACGGGTACCATTCCGCAATGCGGGCAATGAACAATCGGTATAGGCTCGCCCCAGTATCTCTGGCGGTTGAACGCCCAGTCCTTCATCTTGTACTGAACGCCTGCCTCGCCTATGCCCTTTTCCTCAAGGTATTCCAGCATTTTCGCAATGGAATCCTTCTTGTTTGTCATACCGTTAAGGAAGCCGGAATTGACCATTTCTCCGCTTTCCGTATATGCTTCCTTTGTTATGTCTCCGCCCTTGATGACCTCGATTATATCAATTCCGAACGCCTTTGCGAAATCGTAGTCACGCTGGTCGTGCGCGGGAACAGCCATAATCGCGCCCGTACCGTAGCCCATCATAACGTAATCCGCTATGTATATCGGAATTTCCTTGCCGTTTACGGGGTTTACGGCGCAGATACCGTCAATTCTGACGCCCGTCTTATC
Organism: Clostridiales bacterium UBA4653; assembly: GCA_002405565.1. Lineage (GTDB taxonomy): Bacteria > Bacillota > Clostridia > Oscillospirales > CAG-272 > CAG-841. Next base: position 11,713 of record DHMB01000056.1, on the reverse strand, counting down.
CTTCACAAGCTGCGTGCGCTCGAATTCCGTCTTCTTTGCACATTCCGCCTTGTATGCCTCGACGGCGTCGATATTCTTTATTCTGTCCCTGTATTTCTCGATGATCGGGTGCTCCGGCGCCATAACCATGAACGTAACGCCGAAGAGCGTATCGGGACGGGTCGTATAAATGCGGAGCTTTTCGTCAATACCGGCGAGCGTGAAGTTTACAAACGCGCCGGTCGATTTGCCTATCCAGTTTATCTGCTGCTGCTTGATATTCGGCAGATAGTCGACCTCGTCAAGACCGGAAAGGAGCCTGTCCGCATATTTTGTTATGCGCAGATACCATACGTCCTTTGACTTCTGTATTATGTCGCTGTGGCAAACGTCGCATTTGCCGCCCTGCGAGTCCTCGTTTGAAAGGACAACCTTGCACGAGGGGCAATAGTTTACGAGCGCCGTGTCTCTGAAAACGAGCCCGTTTTCAAACATTTTGAGGAAAATCCACTGCGTCCACTTATAGTAATCCTCGTCCGTCGTATCGACGACTCTGTCCCAATCAAAGGAGAAGCCGACGCGGCGGAGCTGCGATGTGAACTTTGCAATGTTCATATCCGTGACTTTTCTCGGATGTATGCCCGTTTTGATTGCATAGTTTTCCGTCGGAAGTCCGAAGGCGTCAAAGCCTATCGGGAAGAGGACGTTATAGCCCTCCATTCTTCTCTTTCTCGAAATAACTTCAAGGCCGCTGTACGCCTTGATGTGACCGACGTGCATTCCCGCGCCCGAAGGATAGGGGAATTCAATCAGCCCGTAAAACTTTTTCTTTTCCGAGCCGTCGACTGCGGAAAAAGCCTTTTTTTCGTCCCAGATCTTTTGCCATTTAGGCTCGATCGATTTGAAATCGTATGTCATGTCAGTCCTCCTGCGCTTTGTTTTCTGTTCCGAACGGCACCTCGCTGGCGTCGCCCCAGAGTTTTTCCAGCTTATAGAATTCTCTTTGTTCTCTGCTGAATATGTGCACTATGACGTGTGCATAGTCCATTGCAATCCATGTACCCGTTTCATATCCTTCGATATGAAGCGGCGCGAGTCCTCTTTCGCCGAGCTTGTATTCAACCTCTCCCGAAAGGGCTCTTATCTGTGTGTTCGATGTTCCCGAGCAGGTGACGAAATAGTCCGTCATTGCCGTTTTGTCGGAAACGCGGAGAATTTTTATGTCGCGTGCCTTCATATTGTCCAGCACCTCGGCTATCGCATGCGCGATTTCCTCCGCCGACGCCCCGACGAGCGATGTCATTTTTTCGTTTTTGCTTTCGTCCATTGTTCTCTCCTATGAAATATAATAGTTGTTTATATATGCATGGGATTCGTTTTCGGAGTCCGTAAAGAAGCCCTTGGCGTCAAACAGTTCAGCCGAAACGTCTCCCGAAAAGACGTTCATATATTTATTTATATCATCAAGCGCCTTGCTCTTGTTTATAACGTAATAGCTCCACACGCCCGTATCCGGATTCATGACGGACGAGCCGGAGAGCGTCGTCACGGTCAGCTTGTCGGAGGGGATTGCGTAAAGTTGCTTTGCAAAATATACGGCGTCCGTCAGCGGGACGGAGGTGTCGACAGAGGTCAGCAGCTCGCCGACTATCGCCGCAAGCGCGTCCGCCGTCATATTCTCCTTCACCTGCTTCATCATCGCGGCAATGAAATCCGCGCGGACGGAAACCCTTCCGAGATCCCCCTGAGCATAACCGCTTCTGAAACGTATCAGTCCCTCCGCCGCCGTTCCGTCAAGGAGCTGATACCCCTCTTTGAGATGGATTGAAAGTCCCTGCTCGGGATCATCGTAATCCATATCCTTCGGAACGTCAAACCACACTCCGCCGACAGCGTCCACTATTCTGCGGAACGACGATGTGTTTACAAGCGCGTAATAATCAATATTGACGCAAAGGCTCTCTTCCAGACGGGCTTTGAGATCCTTCATCGCGATATGACGCGCGCTCTCGCCCCTTGTTCCCGCCTTTGTGCTCCTGTTGTATGCCGCGGCGTAAACGGAGTTGACTCTTGTCACCGTCTGATAACCGCCGACTTCCTTATTTACAAATGTGTCGCGCGGTATCTGGATGATGTTTATCTCGCCCTTTTCCGTATCAATGGAGGCGAGCATGAGTACGTCCGTGTTGTTTGAGATGACGTCCGTCCCCGCAATCAGGAACGTATAATAGCCTTTTTTGCGTTTATAAGGGTCGACGGAGGTCTGCTTGTCGTCCGCCGTTGTAATATCGGGCGGGGTCTCCGTCGTTGTGCCTGTCGGGAAATGAGGTCTTTCCTCAACGCCCGGTTTATACAGTGACATGAAAAGCGCCACTGCGACTATAAGCGCGGCAAGAACCGCAAGGGTCACTATCGTTACGAATTTTCCCGAAAGCTGCCTCGGTCTGCCGCCAGAATTTTTACCGTTCAATTTTTACCTGCCTTTGCGGCTATATCAGACTGTTCCAGACGATTATCATCCTGTGATCTATCATCCGTCTTTTGCTTATAAGATATTCCACGGTCGACGCGATGACGTTTGTCACCGTTTTTGTGAGAAGTCTGAAAAGAGCCGCTTTATCGTTTTTGTTTATTTTTGCACATTCGGAATATAAATATTCCCTCGTTTCGATACAGGATCTGTATTTTCTGCGCGGTTCGATATAATCGGCAAGGAAGAGCATTTTATCGATATTGTTCATCCCTTCTCTGCCCGTCGTGTGCGACGCTATGGCATAAAAGACGGTATCGTCGACAATATCCTCCCCGAATTTTTCTCTCGCGAAGAACGCGCCCGTGTCCTGATGGACTGTCGGCATGGGGTCTTTTTCGCTCTTCGGCGGTTCAAGACCGTATCTGTTGCAAAGCTCGATCTGGGTCTTGCCGTCCATATCCTTTGTTATGTCATGAAGCAATGCCGCGCGGAGGAGCTTTTCCTTTTCCTCCTCGGAAAGCGAGAAAATATCGGCGAGCTTTTTACATTCGCCGTAAACGCTGAGTGTATGCAGGTATCTCTGCTCGCATTGATATTTCTTGACCTCGCCCTTCAGCATTTCCGTAATTTCGACGTTGTTTTTCATAAAACCATAAACCTTTTCAAAAAAGTCTCTTTACAGCGCCTTTATTTCAAGACTGATCTTCTTGTGCTTTCTCGATTCTCTGTAAAGAATAATTTTGCTTCCGATAACGCCCGCGACCTCCGCGCCGAGAACCTCGGATATTTTGTCCGCCGCTTCTCTGGGGGAAACGTCGCTGTTGTCAAGCGTTCTGATTTTTATAAGCTCCCTCGCTTCAAGCGCGTCATAAAGCTGCTTTATCATGTTGTCGTTTATGCCGCCCTTGCCTATCTGAAAAATCGTATCCATAACCGACGCCTTTCCGCGCAGGTATGCTCTCTGTTTACTTGTAAGCATTGTTTATCTCCGTTATTATTTGATCTCCGCAAGAAATTTATCCAAAAATCCTGCCATTGCCTTTGCCCTGTGACTTACGGAATTCTTCTCGTCCTCCGTCATTTCCGCATAGCTTTTGCCCTTTTCCGTGCAATAGAACAGAGGGTCGTATCCGAAACCGCCGTCCCCCGCGTATGAGGTCAGTATTCTCCCGGGACACTCGCCCCTTGAAACTATCTTTCTCCCGTCCGGAAATACGCAGCATATCACGCAGACGAATTTCGCCGTCCGCTTCTCCTCCGGCACTCCCGCCATCTCGGAGAGCAGCTTTTCGTTGTTTTTTACATAGTCGCAGGATTCTCCCGCGTATCTCGCTGAATATATCCCCGGCGCGCCGGAAAGAAAGTCGACGCAGAGACCCGAATCGTCCCCGACGCCTATATATCCCAGCTCCGCCGCGGCTCTCGCCTTTATCTCGGCGTTTTCTTCAAACGTTTTTCCGTCCTCGATGATCTCTCCCGTAAAGCCGACGTCGCGGAGCGTGAGGACTTCAATATCGTGCCCTGCGAAAAGCGCGGCAAGTTCCTTTGCCTTGTGGGCGTTTCCCGTCGCAAGAAGTATCTTCGTCATCTCAGTCACCGAAGAGCGCGCGGACGAATTCCTGCGGCTCGAACTTCTGAAGATCGTCGACCTTTTCCCCGACGCCTATGAATTTTACGGGAATTCCCAGCGTGCGGCGGATGGAAATGATGATACCGCCCTTCGCCGTTCCGTCCAGCTTTGTCAGCACTATGCCCGTCAGCGCGGCGGCATTGCCGAATTCCTTCGCCTGAATGACGGCGTTCTGACCCGTCGTCGAGTCAAGAACGAGGAGCGTTTCTCTTATGCAGTCCGGAAGCTCGCGATCGATCACGCGATTGATTTTTTCAAGCTCCGCCATAAGGTTTTTCTTGTTATGAAGTCTGCCCGCCGTGTCGATTATCAGCGCGTCCGCCTTGCGTTTTTTTGCCGCCGCGATCGCGTCGAAAACGACAGCCGCGGGATCCGAGCCCTCGCTCTGACGGATAACGTCAACCCCGACTCTCTCCGCCCAGACGGAAAGCTGATCGGCGGCAGCCGCGCGGAACGTATCCGCCGCCGCAAGCACGACCTTTTTGCCGTCGTTTTTCAGTAGGTTTGCAATTTTCGCAATCGACGTCGTCTTGCCGACGCCGTTTACTCCGATAACGAGGATGACGGTCATCTTCCCGTCCTCAAACGGAATGTCGCCGCCCTCGCCCGTCATTTCGGCAAGGATTTCTATAAGCTCTTCCTTTGCCTGCTCCGGATCCGTTATTCTCTTTTCCTTGAGTCTGTCGCGGAGCGTGTCAAGCACGGTTTCCGTCGTTTCAACGCCCACGTCGGAGCTGATAAGAAGCTCTTCGAGCTCATCGAAAAGATCCTCGTCTATTCTCACAAAGCTGCGGAATATCTTTTCAATTCCGTCCGAAAGGGCTTTCTTTGTCTTTGCGAGACCCTGTTTCAGTTTTTCAAAAAATCCCATAATTATTTCTCCTTAAACAGGCTTTTGTCCTGTTTTTGCTTCAATTTCGGAAACGTCTATCGAAAGTACGTCCGATATGCCTTTTTCGTGCATTGTGACGCCGTATATTCTGTCCGCCGCCTCCATTGTGCCCCTGCGGTGCGTGATGACGACAAACTGCGTCCTCTCCGAATAGTTTTTCAGGTAGTCTGCCAGCTTGTCCACGTTGACCTCGTCCAGCGCCGCCTCGATCTCATCCAGTATACAGAATGGCGAAGGGGTGACCTTCAGAATCGCAAAATAGAGCGCAATCGCAACGAACGCCTGCTCGCCGCCCGAAAGCAGCGACATATTTTTTATGACCTTTCCGGGGGGCGCAACGTTTATTTCTATGCCGGAGCTGAGAACGTCAATCTTGTCCGTCAGCTTCAGCTCTGCCGTGCCGCCTCCGAACAGCGCGCGGAATACCTGCCCGAAGTTTGCGTTTATCTCGTCAAACGTAGCCGAGAAATCCTCCCTCATACGCTCCTCAAGAGAAACGACAATCGTCATAAGCTCTTCTTTTGATTTGCGGAGGTCCTTTGTCTGGGTCGAAAGCTCGTCATAGCGGGTTTTGACCTCTTTGTATTCCTCAATCGCACCGACGTGAACGTCGCCGAGAGCTTTTATCTCCGACTTCAGCTTGCTCTGCTTTGACGCCGCTTCCCTGCGGGTCTTTTCCGTTATGCGTTCGCCGCAAAGCTCGCAAGCCTGCGTGTATGTTGTTTCGTATTCCTCCCAGAGGAACGAGATGAGCTTATCGCTCTTTTCGACGGCCCGTTTATAAGCCGACTCGATGTTCGTAAATTCTCTGAAAAGAAGCTCCCTTGTGTGCGTCAGCTCCTTCTGCTTTGCGCGAACCTCCGTCAGCTTTCTCTCCGTTTCAAGAGTACGCTTTGAAATGTCCGCCTTTGCGGAATTTATCTCCTCGACCTGCTTCTTCAAAGCCTCGGTCTGAGCGGAAACATCCTTTATCTTCGCTGTGTTTTCCGCTATTTTTCTTTCGGCGTCCGAAGTCGAGCGGGAAAGCTCGCCTATCTCGCTTTCAAGGCTTTCGCATTTTTCGTTTGCCGCCGCAAGAGAGTTCTGCGCCATCTCGGACGTTTTCTCCTCGCGGGCGATGTCGATAAGGCAGTCCGAAAGCTCGGTTTTCTTTGCCTCTGCCGCCTTTTCCGCCTCGGATTTTTCGCGGTTTACATCGCAAAGCTGTTTTTCAGCCGCCGCAATCTCCTCGGAAAGTCTTCTGCGCTTCTCGATATAATCCTCGGCGTTTTTGCCCTCCTGCTTTGCAAGGGACATAAGCTCGGAAAGCTCGCCGCGGAGCTGTTCTCTCGCTTCCTTCAGCACGTCGCACTGGGACGAGAGCACCTGCATCTGGGTCGATTCGGCGTCTCTGAGCGTCTTTATCATAGACCCCTCGCCAAGCGCCGATTTTTCCTTTTCCGTTACGTCTTTTATAGCCTTTTCGTTTTCCGCAATCTGGGTTTCCGTCTCTGCGTTGTCCTTTTCAAGCGACTTTATCTCTGCGCCGAGCCTGTCTATCTGCGCGCGGCGGGAGAGCATTCCGGAATCTGTCGATACCGAGCCGCCCGTATAACTGCCGCCTGCATTTATGATCTGCCCGTCAAGGGTGACGGTTTTGTACCTAAAGCCCAGCTTTCTTGCGATTACGGACGCGCTGTCCATATCCTTTGCAACAATAATTCTGCCCGTCAGATAATCCGCTATGCCTCTGAACTTCTCCTCGCAGGAGACAAGCTCCGAGGCTATCGCTATGTAACCTTCAATATTTTCAATTCCGAGCGTCTTTCCGGAAACCGGCGTGCCGCTCATAGTCGTTATCGGGTAAAAGGTTGCCCTGCCCGCATTTCTCTTTTTGAGAAACGCAATCGCCGCCTTTGCGCAGTCCTCGTCCTCGACGATTATGTTTTGCAGCGACTGCCCGAACGCAACCTCAAGCGCCGCCGAATACTTTTCGTCAACGGAGACGAACTGCGAAACGGGCCCGTATATCTTCGGAACGCCGCCGTTTTTATCCGTAACCGTGCCGTTGCGGTATTCCGTCATAAGGAAGCGCACGGCTCTTGAATAGCCTTCAAGCAGCTCCTCCATACGGAGAAGATTTGAAATTCTGTGTTTTCTCTGCGATATTTCGAGGAAAATATCGTTTTTCTGCCCCGCCAGCTTTCTGGAAAGGGCTATCAGTTCCTCTTTCTTATCCGATATTTCCTTTGCCGCTGCCGCCGCGTCGCCGAGCTTTTTGTCATAGCCCGCAATCTTTTCCTTTGCGCGGTCTATTCGTTTTTCAAGCATGGAAATATCGTCGTCGTGCTTTGCTATATCAAGCGTGACGCCGTCGCATTTTTTGAGGTTTGCCTCCCTTTGCGATTCGGCAACGCTTGCGGCGACCTTCGCTTCAACGTCCTCTTTCTGCGCACGCTCGCAGGCGTCCGTCAGAGCGGAGATTTTCTCCGAGCAACCGGAAATCCTGTCCTCGCACTCCTTCAGCTCCGCCGCCGCCTTTTCGTGGCGCTCCGAAAGCAGCTCCGCCCTCTTTGCGGACTCTGCCGCCGCCTTTTCGTGACGTGCCTTTTCCTCCTCCGCAAGCTCTAGCGCAGCCTTTTTTTCGGCTATCTTCGCCCTTGCCGCAGTTGCGGTTTCGGAGAGGTGGGCGCTGTCGTTTTCCGCGAGCTTTATCTCGCTTTCGCCCGCAAATATTTTTTCCGTCAGAGCGGAGATGTCCTCTCCCGCTCTTTCGCTTTCCGCTTTTTCGCTCTGAAGTGACGAGAAAAGCTCCTCGTCACGCTTTTCAAGCCCGGCAAGCGTCTCGTCCGAGCGGTCAAGCGAGTTTTTCGACGCCGCAAGGCTCTTTTCAAGCTCGCCGCTCTCCGCCTTCGCCGTGTCTATGTCAAAGACGGACAGCGCAAGGTCGAGCGCTTTCTTTTCGTCGCGGAGGGCAAGATATTTCTTCGCCTTCTCCGACTCTTTTTCAAGCGGGCCGATACGGCTTTCAAGTTCGCTTTCTATGTCTTCCAGACGGACGAGGTTATCAAGAGTTGCGCTGAGCTTCCGCTCCGCCTCCTGCTTCTGATAGCGGTATTTTGCAATGCCCGCCGCTTCCTCGAAAATCGCGCGCCTGTCCTCGCTTTTTGATGATATTATTTCCGAAATCTTGCCCTGACCGATTATCGAATAACCGCCCTTGCCGAGACCCGTATTCATAAACAGCTCGTGAATGTCTTTAAGTCTGACGGGCTTTCGATTGATGAAATATTCGCTCTCGCCGACCCTGTAATACCGTCTTGTGACAGTTATCTCGTCATAATCGCTCATCGAAGCGATTTTTCCGTCCTCCTCGGTATTGTCAAAGGTGACGGAGACCTCCGCATAGCCCATCGGGCTTCTCTTCTGCGAGCCCGCAAAGATAACGTCCTCCATTTTAGAGCCGCGGATGTTCTTTGACGATATCTCGCCCAGAACCCAGCGCATTGCGTCGGATATATTCGATTTTCCCGAGCCGTTCGGCCCGACGACAACGGTAATTCCGCGGTCGAAGCTGATGACGGTTTTATCGGGGAAGGACTTAAAGCCCTGCATTTCAAGTGTTTTAAGACGCACCCTTTTTAGCTCCTTTGATTTTTTATCCTTATCTCAAATTCGGAAAGCCCGTCGCAAGGGGAGATTTTAATGCTCCGGAGCCCGAATTTTTCCTTTATTTTCTCTCTGTTTTCGCCCTTATAGCCGACGGCGCACGATATTCTTCTCGGATTGCAGTATACCGTAACGTCTCCGCCGGAAAATCCCTCGCAAAGGGCTGATATTTTCTTTTCGAAATATCTGCTTATGCACATCTCGCCGATGGCTTCCGAATAGTCCCCGCAGGCGATTTCCTCGCCCGAAACGAGCGCCTCTCCGGATTGCAGACCTATTCTTATGACCTTTATTCCCCTCTCGGCAAAGACTTCAAACGCCGCCTCGCTCCTGTCGACCGCGTCCTCGCGGCTCATTGGGATATATTCTCCCTTTTCAGCCATTTCGACGAGCCTTGTTCCCTTGAAAACGACTGTCGGATATATTCTTGCGGCAACTGCGCCCATATCGGCGATAGCGGTTGCCGTGTGGATTTCGTCCTCCTTCGTCGACCCCGGCAGGCCTGTCATCATCTGCCCGACGAATTCCATTCCCGCTCCGGTTATAAGCTCTGCCGCCCTTTTGCAGCAGTCCGCGCCGTGTCCCCTGCCCGAAAGCAGAAGCACCCTTTCCGATATGCTCTGTATGCCCAGCTCAACGCTTTTCACCCCGTATGAGCGGAGAATTTCAATAATCTCTTCGTCTATGCAGTCAGGTCTGGTCGATATTCTTATTGATTCAACCCGCCCGTCGTCTATAAACCTTTTCGCAACGGAGAGCAGATATATCATATCTTTTCTGTCGATTGCCGTAAAGCTGCCGCCGAAATATGCAATCTGCGCCGTTCTGCGGCTCAGGTCGACCGTTGACAGAGCGTTTTCAATCTCGTCCCCGACCTTTGTAAAATCCGGAACGTTGTGACCGGAAATCGTCCGCTGGTTGCAGAAAACGCATGCGTTCGGACAGCCCATATGCGGGACGAAGATCGGTATGTTTGCGTGTGTTTTCATTTCTTCTCGCCGTCGTCATAGCCGAAAAGACGGAGGGCTTCCCTCGCCGCACTCTTTTCCGCTTCCTTCTTGCTCTTGCCCGAGCCTTTTCCGAGAAGATTGCTGTTGACCTTGACCTCGCAGAAGAACGTTTTGTCATGATCGGGCCCCGATTCGCCGGTTATCGTGTATTCCAGCTTCTCGCCGGGCGACTCCTGAATTATCTCCTGCAAAAGGGACTTCGGATCCGTGAGGGTCTTTGTCGGAGTGAAGCCGTCCGCCGCCTTTATCACAAACGGCAGAACAAACGCTTCCGCACATTCCCTGCCGCCGTCAAGATAGACAGCCGCCGTCAGCGCTTCGAATGCGTCCTCGAGGTTTGAATCAAGGTCGCGCCCGCCGTTGTAGCTTTCGCCGTGACCGAGGTAAAGATAGCCGCCGAGGTCTATTTCCCTTGAAAATTCCGCAAGCGACGCCCTTTCGACGATGGCTCTTCTCATGCTTGAAAGCTCGCCTTCGTTGCTTTCGGGAAATCTTTTGAAAAGATACTCGCTGACGATTGCCGAAAGCACCGCGTCGCCGAGAAATTCAAGTCTCTCGTTTGACTTTCCGCCGTCCTTTGCCTCGTTTACAAACGACGTGTGCGAAAGAGCTTCCTTCAAAAGTTCCCTGTCTCTGAATGTGTAGCCTATTTTCTTTTCGAGCTCGGACATTTCGCCCTGCGCCCTGATTTTAGTTCTCATTGCTTCCTCCCAAAGTTACCGGACGGAAAAGCTCCGCTCTTCTTTCAAGCTCGCCGGTAACGTCCGCGCGGGCATAGTTTACGGCTCTGACAATCGCATTTTTTACGGCGTTCGCCTCAGAATTACCATGCGCCTTGATGACGGGCTTCGCTATTCCGATAAACGGCGCCCCGCCGTATTCCGTGACGTCAAAGAATCTGTCCTCGCGGTGAAGCGCCGCACGGACGCCCTCCGTATTTCCTCCCTCGGAGGAGGTGACGTCGTCTATGACGTGCTTCATGACAAAGCGGCAGAGTCCTTCGCTCGCTTTGAGCAGAACGTTGCCCGTAAACCCGTCGCAGACGGCAACGTCGCAGGCGTCAAACGGCAGTTCCTTTCCCTCGACGTTACCGATGAAATTGAGGTTTTCGTCCGCTTCCATCAGCGCCTTTGCTTCAAGCACGAGCGGCGTGCCCTTGTGTCCCTCCGCGCCGTTGTTGATTATTGCAACTCTCGGGCGCTCGATTCCGTAGAGCTTTTTCATGTATATCGATCCCATATGGGCAAAGTGCAGAAGATATTCCGCCGTGACGGTTACGTTTGCGCCGCAATCCATAAGCATTACGTTGTTCGTATATGGCAGAATCGTTCCGAGAGCGGCGCGGCGAAGCCCCGGAACCCTGTGAACTATGAGCGTTGCGCCGGTAAACAGCGCGCCGGTGTTACCGCAGGAAACAACGGCGTCCCCTTCGCCCGAGGCAAGCGCCCGCAGAGCCACGCCCATCGACGAGCCCTTCTTTTTCTGGACAATGCACATCGGGCTGTCTTCCATCCCGATTACGCTGTCGCCCTCTTTTATTTCAAATTCATCTGTCATTCCCTCGGCGGAGAGCGCTTCGCGTATGACGCCTCCGTCACCGACGAGCATTATGTCAACGCCGAGCTCCTTCTTTGCCATTACAGCCCCGCGTATTATCTCCGCAGGCGGATTGTCCCCGCCCATAACGTCAAGTATTATTTTCATCAAAACTCTCCGATTTTATAGTTTTACTTATGTATTATATAACAAAATAAATTATATTGCAATAGATAATTATAATAAAAAGATCCGCGTTTTCGGGCGGCTTCCCGCAAAAGCGACATTTTCCCTTCCGGCAAGCGGCGGAACGGATTTGCAAGAGAAAACCTTTTCGCTTTCTTCCGTCACCGCAGGCACAAAAGTCCCGCACAATCAAAAACATTTTAAGATTCGAGCTACACTTCCGCCTTTGCCCGGGTAAAGCCGACGAGGCAGAAAAGTTCCGCCTTGAACTTTTAAGGGAGGTTTCGGAGGGATTTGCTGGTTTGCGTGAGCAAGCCAAGCAGGCCTCGCCGAGAGGGGTGAGTCCGAATTGCTTTCTT
>DHMB01000122.1 GCA_002405565.1 Clostridiales bacterium UBA4653 | reverse complement strand
CCGACGTGGTCGGTGTCCTGATGAGTGATCAGAATGTGACGGACGGATTTCGGGCTTATGCCGAGCCACTGCATTTTTTCTTCAAGCCTTTCGTAATTATAGCCCGCGTCTATCATTATTGTCGTTTCGCCCTTGCGATAAAAGAATATATTCGCAACCCATTCGCGCACGCACGCGACGTTTTCGTCAATCCAGCCGGTATTTAGCGGCTTGAAGATTTCCTTTCCGCGATACATCCTGCTCATGGACTTTCTCTGAAATTCCGTTGCCTTCTTTGACATGACCCGTTACCCCCGTTTCATCGATATCTGCCCGTGTCGGGCGCGCCCATTGAGTTAGCAGTCGCTAACTCAATGCCCTTTGAAAAGCTGCCCGAAGGCAGCCAAATTATCGTCGTTCCAAGTTTTCCGGAGACGACCTCCGATCCTCAAAAAACAATGTGACCGGAAATGTTTATCCGGTCACATTGTATCACACATATTCTGCGTTTTCAATAGATTTTCGGAAAAAATGAAGGTGATTTTTTACTCTTTTCTCCGTCTGGCCTTCGCCGCGACTGAAAGGAATTTCTCCTCGTCGACGGGTTTTGACAGGTGCTCGTCCATTCCCGCTTCGATACTGCCGCGGACGTCATCCTGAAAAGCGTTCGCCGACATCGCCGAAATGAACACCGTCTTTGCGTCCGGACGGTCAAGGGAGCGAATCGCCTTCGCGGCGTCAAGCCCGCTCATCTCCGGCATCATTATATCCATGAAAATGATATCATAATAGCCGACGGCAGATTTTTTGAAAGCGTCGACGGCTTCCGTGCCGTTCCATGCCTTTGTGACGTTTGCTCCGGAGTCCTTCAGAAGGAGCTCCGCAATCTCCATATTGAGATCGTTGTCCTCCGCAATGAGAACGTTCATCCCTTGGAGCGCGTCCTTGTTCGTTTCGGACTTTTTCTCCGGCTCGGTGCGGTAATTTTTGTCCTTTGCAAACGTCAGCACGATGTGAAATTCCGTTCCGACGTCCTTCTGCGATTTGCAGATTATCGTTCCGCCCATGGCGTCGACGAGCTTTTTCACAATCGAAAGTCCGAGCCCCGCGCCCTCAAAGGTCGTGCGGGCGTTGTCCGCCTCCTGAGTGAACGGCTCAAACATACGCTTCTGAAATTCCTCGCTCATTCCTATACCGTTGTCCGCGCAGACGAATTCGTATGTGACGGTATCCTCGGTTTCCGAAACAAGCGTCGTGTTTACTCTTATCCAGCCGTCCGGCTTTGAATATTTGACGGCGTTTCCCGCCATATTCATTATCACCTGACTTACGTATCTCGGGCTTCCGATAACGTGCGTCACGGGAAGAGCTTCTCTGCGCAAAATCTCATATCTGACGCCCTTTTTCGTAGCTTGCGGGCTGAGAATTGTACTTATCTCATCCAGAACGACGGTGAGATCGAAGGGCTTTTCTTCAAGCGTTATATCTCCGCTTTCGAGCTTGCTCATATCGAGCAGACCGTTGACCAGCGCGAGAAGAACGTTTGTCGCCGTCAGCGATTTTTCCCTGCAATAATTCTGAATTGCAAGGTCGTCCGGGTGCTGAGACGCAATTTCTATATAGCCTCTGATACCGTTTATCGGAGTCCGTATATCATGGCTCATATGGCGCAGAAATTCGGATTTTGCATTGTTTGCGATTTTCGCGTCCTGCGCCTCTTTAAGTATTCTCGCCTGATATTCCGCTTCCTTCGCTTTTTCAACGTCAACGTCCTGCAAAAGCGCGAGGATATGAGCAGGGTTCCCGTCATCGGAATAGTCGACAACCGTCGCACTGACGCGGCACCAGACAACCTTTCCTTCGCGCAACGCCTGATAGTCCGTATAAAAGCTCTTGCGCACATCGGTTATTTTCCGGCGGTTGAGCGATTCGCGGATAAATCCGATCGACATTCTGCCGTCGACCTCTTCCTTGAATTCCTTCACGACCATCGTGTCGACAAACATCCTTTTCAGATCGGTATAGACGCCGTTCTGCGCGACCTTGCCCACAAGCCACGACGGAATATATATCGTTTCATAGGTGTCATTTTCGATATCGACATAAAACAGCGCAAAATATATCGTTTCAAGCGCCTGAAGCATTTTGACGGTCTCCGTCAGATGGGCGTTGCTGTCCTCCAGCTTTTTGCTGTTTTCGTAAAGCGCGCGGTTGCGCACAATGAAATATAAAAGCAACAGCACAAAATACACCGCGAGGAATATTCCCGTCGCCACAATCCACGAAACGGAGACTGAGGATATCGGATAATATATGTAAAGAATAAATCCCTCGCAGCCCGAACGGCAGACAAGATAATTCCTTCCTTCGGAATTTACAAGGTGCAGAGCGCCGTCGTTTGCCACGTGCGCGGACGCTTCAAGAATCGGATTATCCGAAACATGTGTGTTTTTGGCGGTAGCGTCACTGCTGACGCGGACAATCCCGTCTTCCGCGATCGCATACTGCCCATGACTTTCAAGATAAAGTCCGCTGATGAGGCTTTCAAGGTCGCTCTCCGTGCCGAGGATCAGTCCCGAAGGCTGCTTATAAAAACCTATAACAATGCCGCTTGCGTCTGTTCTCGACATGGCGCATACGTCATAATATTCTCCGTCAACGGTCAGTCTTGTCAGAAGTATCTTGTTTTTCGATGATACTATGTCCTGAAAGTGTTTTCCTTCGGCAATGGCTTCCCAGTTACCCGTGTTAAACTGGCGCGTATAGCCGGATGAAACAAGCCGGAGTTCTTCGTCGAGCACGGCAATCCCGCTGATACGCGTTCCGTCGACATACTGTTCAAGGTATTCGTCGCTCAGATTCTCCGGATTTGCTTTTATCTCCCTTCTGACATCGCGCAGAAGATCCGAAATCCGGAAAAGGCTTTTCGTCCTGTCGGCGGCGACGAGCTTATTGAAGCTGACGCACTGCTGCTTCAGAGTGTCCATTGTACGTCTCGCGGTCAACGTTTCGCCTCGCATTGAGAAATGACTGACAATAGCAAGCACCACAAAAAGCAGCGCAAATCCGACTGCAATCACTCCGCCTACCGATATATGCGCTTTCTTTCTCGGTCGACCTTCAGTTTTCATCCCCGATAACCCCTTTCAGCGCTTTTTCCGTATCGACGCCGTAGCTTTTGAGAATACGCTCGGTCGTTCCGTCCTTATACATTTCTTCAAATGCCTTCTCAAGCTTTTCGCGCAGCTCGCTTTTGCTGTCCTTGCTGAAAGCAACGCCTATCTGCGCATGGGAAAGGTCGTCATCAAGAAAACGGTATGCAACGCCCGCAAGTTCAAGCTGCTCTCTTACAGAAGCGGCATAGCCTGCGCAGGCGTCGACATATTCGTTGCGCAAAGCGGTGACGGCGTCCTCTGTTTTGTCAAGGCAGTAGACCCTTTGAACGGACGGCACATCTATTCCCGCATATCCGAGAAAAATGCTCTCCGCCTTAGACCCTTCTCTGACGGCAATCTTCTTTCCCTCAAGATCCGAAACGGTTCTTATCGGACTGTCATAAGGCACGGCAACGACCTGTCTGCTCATCATGTAGGGCCCTGCCCATGAATACGAATCGTCGTGGACGTCCATTGCAAGACAGCTCCAGAGACAGTCGACAGCGCCGCTTTCGAGGATACTGTCCCTGTTGTCCCAATCTATTTCTCTGAAAACCGCTTTATAGCCCATCCGTCGGCATGCCTCGACAGCAAGATCGACGTCGAGTCCGGACGGGTTTCCGTCCTCATCGGTGCGTATATACGGGCGATAATTTTCATACCCGATGACAATCTCGGGGAAGTCGTCATCCTCGTGCGAGGTGCACGAGCAGAGCGAAAACAGAAATATCGCCGCTAAAATCAATGCAAAACAACGCTTTTTACTGATCATAAAATCTCCGGAAAACAAAATTTTGTTTCATTTTTCGCCATTATTCCTTGCGGTCGGCGGCGTTATTGCCGCCTGCGAGCAAATAAGCGTACCCCCCCCCCGAACTTCCATTGTTTGCCATTTTTATTGACTGCAACGTCCATTCGAGTGTTGCGATATCGATCGGCTTTGCCACGTGGGCGTCCATGCCCGCGTCAATGCAGGCTTTGACGTCCTCGCTGAACGCGTTTGCCGTCATGGCAATGATGGGTATCGTCTTTCCTATGGGGTTTTTGCCCTCGCGTATCTTCTCCGTCGCCTCAAGACCGTTCATCTTCGGCATCTGAACGTCCATGAGAATCGCGTCGTAATCGCCCTCGCGGACGTTTTCAAATGCGCGGACAAGCTCCTCGCCGTCGGGATAAACGTCGCAGGTCGCGCCGTGAATCTCAAGAAGCGCCGTGAGGATTTCGGCGTTGAGGTCGTTGTCCTCCGCGCAGAGGAAATGCATGCCGCAGAGCTTTGTATCGCCCGAGTCGGCAGGGCTTGCCTTGTCGCTGCGGATACTGCTTATCGCGCCAGCAAGACGCGAGAGGAATATCGGGCGGGTTATAAGTCCGTCCGCTCCGCATTTTGCAAGCGTTTCGTGACTCTGGTCATTGCAGGCGTAGTCCGTGCAGAAGATGATGGCGGAGCCCGCCGCCTCGCGATAGCGCGAAATGACATCCGCTATATCGGGGTCTCCGAGCCTTCCGCCGATTATTATCACATCGACCGTTTCTTTTTTCAGCAGCGCAAGCGCGTCAGAATCGCACTTTGCCGAAAGCAGCTTTGCCTCCGTATTTTCAAGCGCGATTTTCATATTGCCAGTCAGCAGATCCTCGTCCGTAACAAGAAGAATTCTCTCATTTCCGAGCCTGCACGCAGCCTCTTTGTCTATGGGGAATTCAATGGTGACCGTAAACGTGCTGCCCTTGCCCTCCTCGCTTTCGACTGATATCTCGCCGCCCATGAGACCGACAAGGTTCTTCGTTATCGCCATGCCGAGTCCCGTGCCCTGAATTTTGTTCGTCACGGAGTTTTCCGCGCGGGTGAACGGCTCAAATATTCTTTCCGCGAACTGCGGCGTCATGCCGATACCGTTGTCGGTTACGGTAAATGCGAATTTCGCCCTGTCATCACTGCCGGAGGCAAGCTCCGTTATGTCAAAGACGATTTTTCCTCCCGCCTTTGTGTATTTGGTCGCATTGGAGAGAAGATTTATGAGCACCTGTCTCAGCCGCAGTCCGTCGCCTATGAGATATTCATGAACTATATTATGCGACGTTATGATGAATTCCTGTCCCTTTTCGTTTGTCTGCGAGCGGATGATACTGTCAACCTGGGAAACCTGCTCCGCAATTCCGACAGGCTCGAAAATGATATTCACCTCTCCGGATTCGATTTTGCTCATATCAAGAATGTTGTTTATGATTCCGAGCAGGTGCCTGCTTGCGACCTGCACCTTATGAACGTAACCGTTCATCTTTTCCGAAATGTCGGGCTCGTCCTCCATAAGGTGCGTAACGCCGACAATGGCGTTCATCGGGGTTCTTATATCGTGCGACATGTTCGCAAGGAACATGCTCTTCGCCTTGTTTGCGGATTCCGCCTCGCGCGTCGCCCGCTCCGCTGTTTCAATCGCCGCGGAAAGCTCCTCGTTGACCTTTTTCAGCTTTTTTGAATTGAGCTGTTCGGCCATGAGAGCGCGTTTGTTTGTAAACCTGAATATATAAACGATGGCAATGACGCTCGCCGCCGCAAGTATCATCGCAAATACAAGCACGAGCCACATCGTCGTGTTTACAAGCTTGACAACGTCCGCCGCGACATATGACGAGGGCACAAGAAACAGCAGCGTCCAGTTGTCGCTGTCCATTGTGCGGATGGCATAGTAATATTCCTCCCCGTCGATGACGGCGTTTGAATATGCCGTTCCGCTCATGCGCATTTCGCTTCTGACGTCCTCAAAGGTTGTCCCGTGAAGATATTCAAGCCCTTTGAGAGTTTCAATCGCGTTGTGACCCGTTATAAGATTCTCGTTACCGCTGCAAAACAGTCTTTCGCCCTTGCTGTTCAGGACATAAACGCTGTTTTTGTCGTCATAGGATTTACAGGAAAAATATTTGTTCAGCTCCGTCATGTTCTGATAAAAGCCGTAATAAACGACGGATATATTCCCTTCCGACGTCTCTATCTCAACGTTTTCCGGAACTCTGTTAAGAAAGAATATATACGTTTCATCATCCGGAACCGACTGAGAAAGAAAGCTGACTTTTTCCGGCTCTCCGGAAAGATAATCCATCTCTTCAAGCTCGCCGCGGCACCCTTCGGACGTATAATAGAGCCCGTCCGCGTCCACGGCAACAACCCTTGCGCTCGTCACGCCGAGGTTGTTCAGCTTTTCCTGCTCGTCCATAAAGGCGGCAAAGGCTTCGTCCGTGCGCGGCTTTTCTCTGATGAGATAATTGCAGTATCTGTCCGCGCGGCTCCAATGCATGCTGACAGCGTTTTCAATCTCAAAAAAGAGCTCGTCCGTCACCGCCTCCATCTGCTTGAGACGCTCCGAATAAAGCATTTTGTCTATGTAATTGTTGTAAAAATTCAGAAAAAGTCCGAGCGTCACCGCAATTACCGCCGCAATGGCGGAAATGACTATCCAGAACTGCCGCGTGCCGCCGGCACTGATTTTCGTTGATTTTTTCATTTTTCTCTCCATGATGATTCTTCCGTTAAAAGGCTTATCCGCAGGGATAAGCCGCTTTCCGGAAATATTCTATCACCGTTTTCGCCGCCATGCAAGACATTCCGTCCGCCGCGCGGCTTTTTTCAAAGAATTATCAGCCTTCCCAGGCGCCGATAACCTTCTCGTATTCCTTTTTGACGATTGCAAAGAGGACTTCGCTTCCCTCGATACTTCCGTGGCGGAGCGCTTCCGTAAGCTCCGAGGACGCCTCGCGCAGACGGTCAAAGCCGAGATTGCTGCAAACGCCCTTGAGAGTATGCGCCGCGCGGAAAGCCGCCTCGCCGTCATTCTTTCCCATCGCTTCGGAAAGCGAGGCAAAGGTCTTGTCCTGCATGAATCTGCCGACAAAATGCACAACCAGCTTTTCAGACCCCATGCGCTTTTCAACGTCCTTGTAATCGGAGCCTATCGTTTCATAAAATTTTCTGATTTCCATCTGTTTTCCCCCATTTTTTGTTCAATCGCGTGACCTTTTTCAGTTTTCGGACGTGCCGAGCCCTTTCAGCTCATCCGCCATCTCGCAGAAACATTCAAGCACTGCCGGATTGTATTTTCCCCGTTCGTCCACGCTGATTATCTTCATCGCCTCGTCGTGCGTCATTGCGGGCTTATAAACCCGCTTGCTCGTCAGCGCGTCATATACGTCGCATATCGCGACGACCTGCGCGGCTATCGGTATATCGTCGCCGGAAAGCCCCTTCGGATAGCCGGAGCCGTCATATCTTTCGTGATGATAAAGGCAGATATCGTAAGCATAGCGCAAAAGCGGCTCGCCGCGGTATTCGCGAAGGCTCCATACCATCTCCGCGCCGACGGTCGTATGCGTTTTGACAATCTCAAATTCTTCCGCCGTCAGCCTTCCGGGCTTGTTTATGATTTTTTCGTCAATCGCAATTTTACCGATGTCGTGAAGCGCGGAAGCGTTCGTTATCATATCGATATCGCGCATTGTCAGATTATATTCCGTCGTTTTGAGCGCAAGCCGTTCGAGAACCATCCGCGTGAGGCGACGTATGTTTATGACGTGCCTGCCGTTGTCGCCGTTGCGGAATTCCGCGACATGACTGATTATCCCCGTCAGGATTTTTGCGTCCTTTTCTTTTTCGACAGTCTGCTCCGTCACGCGCTTTATCAGTCTGCGCTGTTTTGAATAAAGCTGGATTGTGTTTATAACGCGCCTGTAAACGACCTTGACGTCAAACGGGCGGCTTATATAATCCGATACGCCCAGCTCATATGCCCGCCTTATCGACTGCTCGGACTCGTCCCCCGTTATCATTATGACGGGAACGGAATCGATTATATGGTGAACGTTCATATACGAAAGCACTTCAAATCCGCCCATTCCGGGCATGATGACGTCCAGAAGGACAACGGATATGTTCTTGCCGTAATGCTCGAGAAGCTTTATACATTCCTCGCCGCTTCCCGCTTCGATTATCGAAAATTCGTTGCCGAGGATTGAAACGAGTATCTCGCGGTTAAACTCCGAATCGTCGACTATGAGCACGTTCGCCTTCTCCCTTGACGGCGACCCCGAAATATTTTCGTCCGTTATGACGGTGTTCTTCCCCTTTTTGGCTTTATACATGAGCAGCGCGTCCGCGCGATTGACGGCTTCGTTTATCGATTCCTTTTCCGCCATAACCGCCGCGATACTGAGCGAAAGGTTGACGGCTGAAAGCCCGTTTATTTCTATCTGCGGTATCTTTTCGCGTATGGTGTTCAGTCTGTCCAGAAGGGCTCCGCGCTCGATTCCCGGGAAAACGGCGACAAATTCGTCCCCGCCGTATCTTATGAGCTTGTCCCCGCTGCGCATGCAGTTTCTCAGCTGACCGACGACCGCGCGCAGAATCTCATCTCCCGCGGCGTGACCGTAAACATCGTTGAACAGCTTGAAATCGTCGATATCCATAAACGCGACGCCCGCGCTTATCGTGCTGTCTTTCAGACGTTCCTCATAAAAGCGCCTGTTGTAACAGCCTGTAAGAATATCGATATAAATCTTGTCGTAATAGTCGTCGAGCTTCGGGATATGTGAATTTTCCCGCGAATATTCCGCGAGAAAATCGCTGTCAAACTCGCGTATCATCTCGATTACGGAGGGCTTGCCGTCGATCTCGACGTATCTCGCCGTCACCTGAAAGACCTTATCGCCGACCGTTTCTATCTTGTTTTTGGTTTCTCTGTCCGCAAGGGCGCGTGCCGAAACACAGTAATCGCATGGAACAGTGCGATCCCACACGCTGTAACAGTCACATTCGCTGCCCTTCGCCGCGATACTCATCTCCGGCGCGGGAACAGAGGACGCGTCAAGCACGCGTACACAGCTGAAATATTTTGAAAGTGTTTTTATCTCCTCCGAGACCTGACTTTTTGACATTCTCTCCACGTTTTCCATAATTCCTCCGTGTGTTTGATTATTTAATGTCATAAATGCGGTCGCGGTTCATCCTTCCGTGACCGCCGTATTCAAGGCTTTGGAAAGTTTGTGTTTACAAACTCGCAATAGTCAATATATTTCATGGGCTTTGCAAAGAAATAGCCCTGTATAACGTCGCACCCCATCTTTTCAAGCATTTCAAATTCATCCCTGTCCTCAACGCCCTCCTGCGTTATCTTTATGCCGAGCTTGATTATCATATCGATAATGCTTTGCAGGAGAATTGCGTCCCTTTCTGGGTGACTGCTTCTGTCAAGGAGCGATTTATCAATTTTTATTTCGTCGAAATCCAGCAGCTTCAGCACGGCAAACGACGAATATCCCGTGCCGAAATCGTCA
Source organism: Clostridiales bacterium UBA4653 (assembly GCA_002405565.1). Lineage (GTDB taxonomy): Bacteria > Bacillota > Clostridia > Oscillospirales > CAG-272 > CAG-841. Next base: position 5,280 of record DHMB01000122.1, on the reverse strand, counting down.
AGCGAGCAAAGGAAGCCCGCCGAATGGAGCTCGGATATTACGCCGGAAAGGTATTCGTAATTTTCGTATGCGAAGCTCTCCGTAAATTCAAGCGTCACACAGCCGTCCCTTATGCCGAACTTCTTCTTTATGCGCACATAATAGCTGACAAAGTCGGGCTGGATTGCCGTCGCGCGCGAAACGTTCACGGAGACGGGATAAATCACCTGCCCGTTTTTCGTCCTCTGCGCGATATTTTCGCAGGCACGGTAAAAAACGAAGCGGTCAAGCCTGTTTATAAAGCCGTTTTCCTCGAAAATGGGCAGAAATTCGGATGGCTTTCTGTATTTATCTATCTTCGCGTCAAACCAGCGGACAAGGATTTCGCTTCCGTCCATCCCGCCCTTTTTAAGATTATACTTTGGCTGATAGAAAAGGTGGAACTCGTTGTTTTCAAGCGCACTTTCCATGCGCCCCTCAATCTCCGCGCGGCGCAGATAATTTTCTCTGAGCATGTCGCCGTAAAAATCGAAGGTGAAATTGCCGCGCGTCGTCATGGCGTTGTTTTTCGCCATTCTGACCTTGTCTATCATTCTGCGGACGGACTGCTTTTCCCCGTCGCGCTCCGCTTCGTATATACTGCATGAAAGGCTCAATTTATATTCGCTGTCCGGAAAGCCCCTGTATCCGGATATCGCCGTATTGAGCCCGCTCAGCCTGTCGATAAGGGCTTTTCTGTCGCTGTAATGGAGAAGCAGCAGAAACTGCCCGTCGCCCGCATACGCAACGGCTTCTTCGAGCACGGTCATGTTTGTGCAGACGCTACGGATAAAACGAAGCGTGTCCGCGCTCTGCCCCTCGCCGAACTTTTCGGCTATATAATCAAAATTGTTTGCGGAGAGCAGAACTATCGCAAAATGCGACGCCCTGTTGCGATAAAGAATTTCCTCCGCCTCATTTTCAAAGCCTGCCTGCGTCAGACAGCCGACAGCCTCGTCAAAGGTCGTCGCTCTTTTTATCTTCCGCGCGGAATTTATATTGTTCAGCACCGATATGACAATGAGCATGATGATTATTATTCCGAGCATAATCAGCGTGCCCCAGATTGTGTTCATGAGCGAATATGCGTCGCCGTAGAGCTTTTCGGCGTCATAAAGTCCGCAAAGAAACATTCCGCCGTTTTCAGCCCCGAAGGGGTTTACGGTCAGGATATATTTTTTCCCGTCCGCGTCGACAAGCTCGCTTCCGCGCTCCGTGCCGGTTGTCATGGCGGAGACTCGGTCAAGAGTTTTTGCGTCGGTGAACAGTCGACGGAAGAGCCCGTAGCCGACAGGCTCGTATCCCGCGTCAACCGCGTCCGAATTTACAATCTTCTCCGCTATAACGCCGTCGCTCCCGCAAAGCAGGACAAACTCCGCTGACGCAAAACTGTCCGTCAGCCGGTTCTGCCCGTCATAAGCAAAGTCCGCAAGGGAAACGGCAGAGCGGGCATAGACAAGAACAAGTCTTTCCGCATATGAATTTTCGACAGGCGCCGATACGGCTATCGACATCAGCGTGTTTTCGTATTGAAACGCCTCCGTGACGACAGTTCCTTCTGCGTCCGCAAGCACGGAAAGCGCAGGGTAACCTTCAACCTCGCGCCCGTCGACCCCGTAAAGCCGTCCGCCGGAGAAATACAGCAGCTCCCTGAAATTTTCCCTGTCCGTTTCAAGAAGGTCGGAACGGACTGTATAAAGCACGCTTTTTGCGTCATTTTCCGAGCCGTGCGAGCCAAGCACGGAGGCATAAAATTCCGTCTTTGAACGGAGGGCGTCAAACCTCGCCTTTATATAAAGCGCCTGCTCGAGCGCGTAATCCTCCGCATGCTCCGCCGCCTGAATGTTGACGTCGTCATAATATCCGCCGCCAAGCGCCGCAAGCTGAATGAGAAAGGAAACGCATATTATAATCATCATGCAGAAGATGACGGGCTTTATGTATTTTGAATAAAATCTGTTTGCGCCGCCCTTTTCGGGCGCGCGGGGTTTACCGTTATCCGACTGCTTCATTGGCTTTTTCCGTTTCCGTCACTGTTTTTGTTTTCGTTTTCCATGCGTTCGACTTCAAGCCGCACGCGGCGCATGATTTCCTCGTCGCGCTCGTCCGCCTTTTTCTTTTCGCTGTCCTCTTTCATCGTTTTTATGACGGAGGGCAGATATATCGCGGAGCTTATCGCAAGAAACAGCGCACAGACCGCGGCAAAGCCGACGGGCGACGAGAGCACCCTGCCGAAAAACGTCAGAATTCCGAGGTTGCCCCTCCACAGCGCGACGACCCCTTCCGGAGCGACCGTCCATGTGTCGGCAAGCGACTTTTCGCTATCGCCCTTTGTGCGGTAGCCCTCGTCCGTCACCTCAATGACCCGATGGATAATCAGACTTCCGTATATGGGCGAGCTTTCGTCGGGACATTCAAAAACGATGATATCTCCGACCCCGATTTTCTCCCCTTTATATTTTTTTACCATAACATAGCTGCGCCCGTCAATAGTGGGCTCCATACTTTCCGTCTCGACCCACAGAAAAGTTCTGTCAAAAACGAAGGTCGGGCGGCTCTGCTTTCCTCTGAACGCAAGAAACGCCGCCGAAAAAAGTATCAGCGCAAGAAGCAGGTAAAATATAATCTGTGAAATTATCTCCCGCGCACGGGATGACGTTTTTTTCTCGGATTTCATATATGTTTACTCTTTTTTGTGTTTTTATGTTTTTTTCTGCGGAAAAGCCGCGCGAAAAATCCGCCCTCCGGCGCTTTTTCGTCCTGCTCCTCCGCCGGCTCCGGAATATCCGAATTTTCCTCGGTATCCTTTATAAAGCCGCTGCTGTCGTCAACGCCGCGAAGCGTCGGACGACTGTAATCCATATCGCCGGGATAGCGTATATCCGGAAGAAGACGTCCGCTCTCCGAAGCCGTCTCCGTCTCGGGCAGCTTTTCCGGAAGCGGGTAACTTTCCGGATCCGACGAGGCGCCTTCAAAATACTGCGCGGTATGCTCATCCTCCGCCTTCGGCGTTTTTGCCACAGGCTCGGGCATGACGTAAAGCTCGGGCTCCGAAAGCGGCGGAATGTCGTCTGTTACGTCGTCATCTGTTTTTTCGGTGACTGTTTCCTCCGTATCCGCTCTGCGCACGGACGATATTCTGCGGATGAGTCCGGCGGAAATCATCCCGTCGAAGGTCATAATTTCAAAATCGTCCGCGGAAAGCGCCGTGGCTTTTTCCGAAGGCGCAAGCGACTCTTTTTCAGCCAGCGCCGACACAAGAGAAAGCGCGTATTTCTGCCATCTTGCGCTGCGGACGCGCAGAAGCGCCGGCGTCGACGCGTAGCGTTTTATACCCGAAACGTCGCGCACGCGGTATGCGTCGGGCAAAGAAAACGGATCGAGCGCTACGTAAAAGCAGAGCGATCTGCCCTTGAAGGTCAGCCTTGCAAGCTGTTTTCTCCCGCGCGAAAAGGCGCAACCGGTGCGGCTCATTCTCATTTTCACCCCGTCATATGACAGAAGCGCATTTGCAATTGAAATAAAATATCCCTTTGTCTTGTCATCCGCAAGGCGGAGCTTTGCCTCAAACGTCTTTTCATAGCGCACACCGCGAAGCTCGACCGTATCGGAATCGTCCTCATCCTCAGCCTGCCTGTCATAAAATTCGGCAGCCCTCAGCGCGACGCGCACCGCAAAGACCATATCCCGCTCCGCGGGGTCGTAAACAAATGATTCATCCTCCGCGTCCGACGTTTTTCCGCCGGCGGATGGAACGTCAATATCAAAATCATCGGCGGAAATATCCTCTTTTCCGTCGCTTATGCGGACATTCATTTTCGGGAAAAGCTCATCCGACGTATATTCGGCAACGGTCTCCCCGCCATTCATCCGCTCTCTGAAAAGCATATACTGCTTTGCCGCGCCGTCGCAGATTCCGTCTACATAATCCTCCTCCGGTTCGCGGACGTTTTCGCAGACCGTTATCCCGAGCCCGCTTTCGTCATAGCCTTCGAGGAAGTTCCAGAGCTCCAGACAGCGACGGAAATATTTGTTTTTGAGTATCGCGTTTGTGCGGAGTATCGGCGGTTTTACGTAATTTCTGCCCATCATGCGCACAAATTCCGAGTCGGTATAACCCTTTACTATACCGTTCAGCTTTTCGACCCTCGCCCAGAGCGGCGTGCCGAGAAAGCCCTTCTTTATCCCGTCCGCGTCGGTCGTTTTCTCCGAAAGCTCAATGCTTATGCGGATTTTTCCCCGCGCGTCGCCGTCGAAAAAGTCGTCCTCAAAGCTCATTACGCTCGCGACCTCGTCGACTCCGTTTTCAAGCGCCGCCTTGTATCTTTTCGTAACAAAGAAATAAAGGTGCGAAATCAGAGTGTTGAGAAATTTGTTTTCATAAGTGAGAACGGAGTCCTCGCGGAAGACGTTCAGTAGCTTTGAAGGGGTGACCTCGTCCCCGTTTACGCTTGATATATAGTCCGTATGGCGGCAGAGGTGCTCAACAGACCTTCCCGTTATTTTCCGCGTCAGCTCCATGGGGAGAACTTCTTCCGTCTCCGCTATGAAGTGTGACGGACGGCGCATAAGTTCGTCTATCGCGGGCAAAGCGTCCTCGATTTCGCTGACCCATTTTTCGTCAAGCGCGCGGAGCATTTTCTTTTCGGAAAGCCTGACGACGGCGTCGCCTCCCGCAATCGCTCCGTATGCCCTGCGGTATTCCGCGCTTTTTTCTTCGGTCTGCGTGCCTCCCGCGGCGATGGGTTCCGTCATCTTCGGCGCGACGGGTTCCGTCTCTCCGCCGTCGTCCGTCTGCCCGCTTTTACCGCGGACAAAGCGTATCAGTCCGCGCGTGACGAGATTGTGAAAGCTGTCCGCGGGAAATGACTTTGCAAGTATCGGCTCGGGCGGCGGGTTCTTCTTTTCAAGTCCGAAGGCAATAGCAACCTCGCTTATGCATTGCACGGCGTTTTTTGCCCCGCCGCGGCTCTTTATTTTCAGAAGCGCCGGCGTTTTTTCGTGCTTTCTGACGTCCGCAACGTCACGCGCCTTGTATTTTGAGCCCGATATTCCGTCGGGCGAGGCGGCAAGGTAAAGGCAGAGCGTCTTTCCGCTGACTGTGCATTTCGCTATCTGTACTCTGCCCGCAATAAAGCTGACGCCCGACCATCCCGTATGCGAGCGGACGCGCTCATATGAAAGGAACTCGGTTGCAATTTCCGAATAGTATTCCTTGACGTCCGGCTCCGAAAGCAGCAGCTTTGCCGTAAACGAACGGCT
>DHMB01000081.1:8150-16285 GCA_002405565.1 Clostridiales bacterium UBA4653 | reverse complement strand
CAATCGAAAATCCCGGTTTTATCTCGCACGGGCGGAGCTTTTTCTTCGCTGCCTCTTTCGGATCGATGCCGCAGGCGGCAAAGAATGCGGCAACCTTATGATAAGTCGCAACGTCACGCCCGAGTCTTCGGCTTCCGGAATGGATGACAAGATAAAGTCTGCCGTCGGACGCTTTGTCGACTTCTATAAAATGATTTCCTCCGCCAAGCGTCCCGAATGACTTTTTGACCGTGTCATAACGGATAAAGTCAAAGCAATGCAGACTTTTCAGCGGGATTTTCTTTATTCCGCTCCCGGCATGCTCAAAAATTTTCGGGCCGGACGGAATTTTTTCTCTTATTACGGAGTCAAGCTCCGCAAAATCGATTTCTTTTTCCGCAAGCTCATAGACCTGCATCCCGCAACCGATATCGTCGCCGACAAAGGAAGGGTTTACAAAGTCATCATAAGTAAGCGAAGTGCCGACGGTACACCCTGTCGAAGCGTGCGTGTCGGGCATCATTCTTATCCTGCTGCCCTTCAGCTTTTCCGTATTGCACATACGCAGAACCTGCGCATATGAGTCGCTGTCCATCGTTTCCGCATAGACCGTCGCGCGGTTGTATCTTCCGATTACTTCAAACACAGCTGTCACCTCCCGTGGTGTTGGAAATTACGTTATTGCATAGCGTCGTCTTCAAGCAAGGCAATTGCCGCCGCATACTTTTTCAGGCGCTTTTCATCACGCGGAGTCACCGCGTCAAGCCTTGTGATATCGCTGTTGTGACGCAAATCCGCAAGCTTTACAATTCTCGCTATCGGATTTTTCTTTATCTGCGCCACATATTCCATATAAGGAACGCCATCCGCATGCGTCATGACCGCAATTGCGGAAACGACATCGTCATCAAAGCCCATGTGGCGGATATCGTCAAGCGTTATGTCCGTATCCTCAACAACGTCATGCAACAATGCAACGACGGTTGTTTTTTCGTCATTCATCTGTTCCGCCAGATGAAAAGGATGAAAGACATATGGAATTCCGCTCTTGTCGAGCTGTTCCCTGTGCGCTTCAAAGCATAATTTCAGCGCCACTTTGGTCATCTTTGTGTATATCATTTTATGCTACTCTTTACTCAATTTTCACTCGCCCTCGCCAGGATTTCAGCGGCTTTTTCGGGCTGACCGAGTTTATCGTATGCGCACGCCAAGTTGTTCGCAAATGTCAATGAGTCCGGATGCTTTTCTCCGAACACCTCGTCCTTTGCTACGCACACCTTTTCCCAAAGCTCTGCCGCTTTTTTATAATTTTTCAGACGAAAATGAGCTAATGCAACATTGTTCAATGACAATAGAGTGCAGGGATGTTTTTCGCCCAACACATCACATCTGGAGGTGTAAGCCTTCTCAGCAAGTTCCAACCCTTTTTCATGATTTCCAAGCGTAACATATACCAATGCAAGATTATTCAATGATATGAGAGCGTCAGGTTGATTTTTGCCGATTGTGCGACATTGGGTCTTGTAAGCCTTTTCTAAAAGCTCTGCCGCTTTTTCATAATTCTTAAGATCATAATGCGCCATTGCCACGTTGTTCAATGACAAAAGCGTATCCTGATGTTCCTCACCGAGCACCTCGCACTTGAGCGCACATGCCTTCTCTCCCAGTTCCAGCTCTTTTTCAAACTCTTCAAGTCCCCTGTATGTCGTAGCAAGATTGCTCAATGCTCTTATAGTGCTCGGGTGCTTTTCTCCGTAAATTTCACATCCAAGCGCATAAACCTTTTCGTTTAATTCCAGAGCTCTTTTGTAGTCCCCGCGTTTACCGTATGCGTCAGCCAGATTGGTAAGCGATATCAGCGTATCTGGGTGTTTTTCGCCAAACACTTTGCACATGAGCGCATAACATTTTTCATCCAGCTCAAACGATTTTTTGTAGTCTCCGGACTTTCCATATGTAAGCGCCAAATTGTTTAGCGATATAAGCGTTGTTGCGTTGTTTTCTCCGTATTTCCTCAGATAATATTCATACAGTCTCCGCGCCCATTTCAGCGCCTCGCCGTAATTGACCTGTATCTTTTCGCCGTTGCCATACATATTATACAGCTTCACCATCGCCTCCGGATGCTCCTTTTCCGCGGCGGCGGTTATCAGCTCGACAGCGTATTTTTTGTTGACCTCAACGTCAATTCCTTCGAGATAGGCAAGCCCGATGAGATAGCAATGCTCGGGGTCATCCTCATTTGCGCGGAGGGAGATTGTTTTCAAAGCGTCAAGCACGCCGGAGTCCAGCTCTCTCCCATAAGCGTCGACGCAATCCGGCAAGCCCGGATAAAGGCTTTTCAGCTCCGCCCTGTCTGTTCTGACCATCTCCGCGGGCAATATTGTCTTTCCCGCTCTGCGCGCATTGGGATATTCAACTGTCTGCACATAGTTTTTCTCGTTTACGAGATTCGGCGTGACAAGCATTGCGAAAAGGTCGCTCTTTTTAAGTGCTTTATCTATGTTTTCATTGAAATTTTCGCCGGGAATGAGAAACTCGTCATACCATATCGCAACATCGCGGTACAGAGGATTTTTATGTATCAGTCCCATCAGCTCGTTTGCATGATGACGGTCTTTTTTGCGGTAGCTGAGGAAGATATAAGCGTCAAACGCCTTGCGTATTCTTTCCGTTGTTTTATCGTCGAGCAGAATCGATTCAAGATATTTTTTCAGCTTTTCCTCATAGCTTATAGCCGTAAGGTCGTGCGTGTACGGACTGAGATACTGCCTTTCTCCGAATCTGTTTTTGAAAAATTCGTCAATTCCCGTCTCCATCATCAGCGGAAGCACGGGAATGAGGTGCTTTTCGTCCGCCGCATATTCAAAATCCGAGTCCATCGCACGATTTTTCTCATGAAGAAGCCTGAATGTCACGGGCATGACAAAAAGGTTCATCTGACCGAGGTCGGCGTCGCGATACATCTCCGGTATCGGAGCCGTCATATCGGCTGTATAATAAATTGCGCAATCCTGCGTTCTGAAAATGTCATCGCATACCTTATCGAAATACTTATCAAAGTCATCGGGGTGACATGTAAAATATACTCTCGCCTTCCCTCTCGGGTCTCCGCCGCCCCTCGTTCTGACTTTCATATAGTCCATTGCTGTTCTCCTGTCTCTTCTTTCAATGTTATCTTGTTTCTTCCTCCGGTTTACCAAGAACGGATTCGACCTTCTCTATTTTTTCAAACTCATCGTCAAGATTTTTTATTTCGTCCGCAAGCACTCTCCGGCGGTCTATCATGTCCTTTATCTCATCTGTCTTCCGCCATGTTCCGGCATATTTCGTTATTACTTTTTTCCCCTCTCTGTATCTCAGATAGCAATACTTTCTTCCGTCCACCTCGCGGATGACAAGCGACCCCTTCGGCAGTTCATCAAGCTCTCGGCTGAGCGCGTCACGCAATTCGCGATTCCTGGATTTTTCCTTCTCAATAACGTCGTCAATAATAAATTTTCTATCATCCGTATTGCTCATTTCAAACTTTTTCGATTATACTTTTTCGATGACTCCTTTCTGTATTCGCTTTTCCGCTTACGCGGGATGACGCTTTTCCGGTCATCCCGCGCAGGCAATATATTTTTATTCGTTTTCCTTTGCGACAAAATCTTCAATAGTCATCATGCCCTTCGCAAGCATGAAAAATTTGTCGTTATAATCGTCGGACGTTGAAACGGTAAGCCCTATCATATCCGTGATGGCTTCGCAGGAAACATCCGTATCCGTATAAAGAAGCGAGAGTCTGTATCTGATCTCTCCGTCGTTTATGTCGTAATCAAATCCGCCGCAGATTAAACCGTAATTTGCGACGCAAACGGCAATCGCGCCGTCAAGTCTTTTGTCCTCCGGCATTTTGAACGACATGGGCGCGGTGACGCAGATTGCTTCGATCTTGGGAGAAATACGGACACGCATTTCAACCGGAAGATCATCCGTACCAAAGCTGATATCAACGCGGAGCTCGTCCTCGTGCTCCTGATAACGCCATCCCTTCCCGTCAAACGCCTCAACGACTCTTGCGTACATCTGTTTTGCTTTAATCATGTTTGCTTCTGCCATTTTTCTGTTCCTCCGTTAAATTGTTATTTTGGCAAATTGATTGATTTTGTCAATTTTGCAGATGATATTGACGGAAATTCCTTGACTTCCTTGCAGCACAAAAATGCTTTTCTGTACCAACTGCTCCACTGACGTTTTTATTGTACTACACTTTTCGCCTTTTGTCAAGAATTTGTAGTACATATTTCGACTGTTTTTTCATAAATTCGCCTTTTATTTTACCCGCGTGACAACACAGCCAAAATCCGTACGTTTCAATACTATTTCGGTCATGTTTTTCCTTATTTGGTAACAAAAAATCGCCTTGCGGACGCAAAGCGATTTTTGATATTGCATTGTTTCCGTAAGAGCGCGAAAATCAAGCAAAAAGTGTATGAGCCTGATCATTTTTCAGGCGTTTTCTCCGTCATTTTTATCGTGCGCGGCAAGCTCCCTTTCCGCCCCGTATCTGCACAAAAGCGACATGACGATAAACATAATTCCGATGGATATGTTCCCGCCGAAGCTGATGTCACCGTAATCCGCGGCAAGCGTATCGCCGCCGTATTTGAAAATTACATCCGAAACAATCGCGGCGAGCACCTCCGCGCCAATCGAAACGCTTATTGAAATTATGCCGAGACGCATTAGCTGTCCCGCGCCTTCAATGGTAAACGGCGTGCCGTCATTCACTTCCCTTTTGAAATAACATTCCGCAAACTTTGAGACAACAGCCTCGCCCGCGCAGACAATCATTGCGGACGAAACGGCAGCGTAAATAAACGAAACGCTGACTTCGGAGTCTCCGAACCGGCTCAGAAGCCCATTGATTGTGACGCCGCCAAGCTCAATCATTTCAAATCCGAACGGCAGCAACGCAAGACTGACCGCGCACATGCAAAATGCGACAACGCAGCAAACGAACACTATCTTGCTCAGTATTCTGCCGATTTTTGAAAGCGTCTGAATAATATTGAGTGTCTTCATATTTTTCTCCTTATACTGACCCGAAAACGGGTAATTTACGTCTTTTGGTTACCGGTTTTCCGCAATGGCGGCAGTCTCCCAGTTTTTCATAAAGTCAAGTTCTTCATCCGTGTGAAGCCAATGCTGACCGCCATGATAAAGCGTAAGCCTGCAGTTGTTTTCCGCCGCAAAGCGGTCGACTGTCTCCCTCGGTATCATCTCATCACCTGTGGCATAAAGAATGTCCGTCCGGCGGCCTATCGCATGGACATGGTGACTTCTCGCCCATTCGAGATAATCCCATGAAAGCATCCGACCGAAAGAGCCGACTATCTCTTTTTCATTTCTCAACCGTTCCTCCGTCACACCGTCAAATGCCATCATCGACAAAATCATATTTTCCATATCGAGCAGAGGCGATGAAAACAGGCATTTTTCGATTGTTTCGCCGGCAAAGGCAAGAAGCGAAAACCACGCCCCGATACTTATCGCGCGGACGGATATATGTTTCCATCGGTTTTTTGCATAGCGCATAACCGCGCAGAGCTCCGGCACCGCCTCCCACGGAACAAATTTTTCCGCGTCAGTCCGTTCTCCGTGACCCGGAAGGTCGATTGCAAGCACCTGAAAGCCGAGCGGCTCCGCAACATCCGCAAACCTCCGTGCTTCATCCTTGCTGCCGCCCTGCCCGTGCACGAATATAAACACGGAATCGGACTTTTCTCCATGGACAACGGCGGGCGCACCGCCCGGAATTATCTTTTCCATAAGGCTTGCCTCCTATCAAATATCAGGTAATATATATCATTTGATATATTATATCACGTCCTTGTCTGATTGTCAATGGGAAAAAGCAAAAAGCTCCGACATCCGCTTTCGGATGTCAGAGCTTTTCATCAATATATCATTTTTCGGGTTGCCGCGCCCGCCTCAGACCTCCCTGTAAACAAGGCTGTAACCGTCGTCTATACGCAATATGTCGAAGCCTCTTTTCCTGAAAATGCCGAGTAGCGACGGGCTTGTTACATCGCTCATGATTGTGTAGTCGCCGTATTCAAGAATAACATTGTCGACAAGTCTGCTCGCGATTCCCTTTCCCCGCTCCGAATTTCTGACAGCAACCGCCAGCACATACATAACGGGCTTTTTCAGCTTGTCAACTTCGCCGTGGAACTCTGTTTGGTACGGATAATCCGCATTATCATAGTCGCTTGTGAAAACATTGTTGAACTGTCGCGGATCCGTTTTCTTCAACTCATAAAAGTCGAAACAGAGCGAAAACGCAATAAGCTCATCGCCGCGGAAAATGCCGAAGGAATACCCGCTGTCGATACAATAACGGAACATATCTCGAAAAGATGTATCCATAATATGTTCAAGATTCGTCTCACCGAATTGCTCGGCGAAATATTCATTCGTCATAAAACAATCCTTATAAAGCGCGGTGACGGCGTCAAAATCTTTTGACGCAAGCCTGTGCGGAACAAATCCCGTTTGCTTAAAGAGCTGGGGAGTCAGCCCTATATTTCTGCTGTTCCATGGCTCAAGCGGCAACTGTGAAAGGCTCTTTCCGCCAATCAATATCGGAAAATCATACCCGCCGGGATCCGAACGGTTACTGTACTCCTCGAACGTATAACCGTTTTTTTCATAAAACGAAAGTGTTGCGTCATTGTCAAATCGATCGGCGTAGAGACGGCAATAAAGATAGCCAAGCTTTCGCGCCTCATCCTCGAATATACGCAGAGCCTCGCTTCCGTAATGCTTTCTCCTGTGCTCATAAAGTATCCCGAACCAGCCAAGCCAGGCGGAGCTTGGGTCGGACGGGAGCGAATAAAGCCCCGATATTCCGACGTATTCTCCCGTATTTTCGTCCGATATCAGATAATATTTATTGTCCGTAATCCGGAGGATTGCCTCCTCGTAATTTTTCGTCGCGTCGTGTTCCGGAAAGATTTCGTTCTGAATTCTTTTTGCTGTCTCAAAAAGACTTTTATCTATCTCAACATATTTCAGCATAGTCACACCCCGTAAATTTCATAAAAGTCAGGATAAACTCTTTTGATGATGTTATTATCGCGCACGCGTGAAAGATCAAGCTCATATATCCTTCCGTTTGCGGGATTGTTTCCGACATATGCAAATCCGAGCTGCACGAGTATTTTCTCAAGAAATTTTGAATATACCGAAATTCCGAGCGACTCGATTGTCACAAAGTTCTCTCTGTTCAGCCTGACCAATTTTGCAAAAAGGTCATCCATGAGCATTTTGTAGTTCCCCTGATTTTCGTGTTCATAGAGAATGGGCATTATCGCTATGTAACAGCAGAAGTTACCGCCGAAAGCGTAAAACTCCTGCATATCGGCGTCTATCATTTTCTTTCCGGAGATTATTTCGTCATAATTCTCACGACTTATAAGCTCTATCTGCGAATAACCGACAACCTTGTCCTCGGAAACAAGAAATGACGCCGTCTCCGGGTAGTTGTTTGCATAGTCCATCCATTGATCGGGATCGCCCTCAATTTCCGAATCGATGACAAACTCCATCGGCGCATTGCCGAGCGTCAGATAGTCGATTTCTATAGTTTCAACGACCCTGCGTCTGGTGTCATATCCGATCTCCTTCATCTTTTCTGTCGGCAGGACAATCGGCCCTTTATACACGACGCTTTTTTCTTTCTCTTCGCCTTCAAGCGAGCTTATTATAGATATCAGATGTTTGAGAGAATCACGGTCGACATAGTCAATCCAGTTGTTCTTTCCGATGTAGAACTCCATCGCCTTTGACGGAGTCACGTCGGAATTCAGTTTGAGAGGAATTATCACCTTATCGTGATTTGTCGCAGAGTTCACCTCATTCAGAACCATATTGGAATTGTTTGATTCGTCGGACAGCATGAGCACACAACATGTCGAATTTTCTATCGCCTTAACGATCTCCGCCGCAAAAACGCTCCCCGGCGGGATATCCCTGTAATCTATGAATACCTTCTGCCCTTCCTCTTCAAACTCTTTTACGATCTTTTTCACAACATCTTCGTTCTTGCGCGAATACGATATAAATGCGTATGAGCTCTTCATGCCGTTTCCACCTCTCGCGTAAAT
>DHMB01000081.1:2872-8106 GCA_002405565.1 Clostridiales bacterium UBA4653 | reverse complement strand
GATTTATTTTGTCAGCACACTATAATTTTATACCATTCTTCCCGATTTTTCAAGATATTTTTCGGCATTAAACGATTTTGCGACAGCACGGCCCCGGCAAAAAACGGCTGTACACCCCCCGCCGGGGATGTACAGCCGCAATCTTACTGTTTATATTGTTTTAACCGTTTATGCTCTCTTCTTTTTGCGTGCAATCACAAACGAAGCAGCCGCAAGGCTGACAGCTGCAGCTATCGCGCCTGTGCCCATAACGGATTTACATCCGCCCTGCTCGCCGCCGTCAGTTGTTGTCTGCGCGGGAGTCGTTGTGCTTGTTGCGGTGCCTGTCGGATCGATTGTCACAGCGTCCTTCTTGAAGCCGCATACCGTGCATTCCTCATGCTTTGAGCCTGCTTCTGTTGCAGTTGCTTCTTTATCCGTCTTCCACTCGAAGCTGTGAGCTGAGTCGTCCTTCTTTTCTCCGCAGAGAGAACATTCGTGCCAGTGACTGCTCTCGTCGCTCGACCATTCGGTCTTGAAATTGTGAGTGAGCTTGTCGCCGTATTCAAATGTTTCCGTTCCCTTAGCGCCGCATTCGCAGGAGTAATAATATACTGCGCTTGCCTTGCAGGTTGCAGCGGATTTGAGATACTTGGAATCGGTGTTCTTCTGCGTGTACGAATGTGTATGACCTGTTGCTTCTTTCATGACATATCCGCAGACAGCGCACACCTGGGGCTGAGATTCCGTTGCGTCGTCGCCCGCTCTGTGGAATGTTGTATCCATTCTTTCGTTACACACTGTGCATTCGTGCCAGTGATAAATTTCGGATGTTTTCCATTCGTCGCCGCGTGTGTGACCCTTTGCGGGGATAACGATCTTTGAAGGATCCGTTATTTCTCTTGCCGCAAGTGCGTCATAGAATATCTTGCCGCATGAACACCTGAAATACTCAATGTTGCCGGCTTTCTCGCAGGTTGCGTCAACCTTCTTTACAAGCGCGGGTCTGTGAGTGATTGTTCTTGTCTTGCCGCAGACGTTGCAGTCTGTGTCGCAGTCGTTATCATAGACATGAGCCGCTTCGTCACTCTTTGCTTTACAAGCGGAACATTCATGCCAGTGATTTGTCTCGTCGCTTGACCATGCATCGGAATATGTATGACCCTTAGCTTCGATGACGGTAACGCCCTCTGTATATCCGCATTTCTTACATTTCTTTCCTGCGGTTGAGCCGTTCTCCGTGCACGTTGCTTTTACTTCTTCAACGTCTTCCATATCGTGGCCGCCGTCATAATTTGCGCAGATGTCTGCGAGAACGCCGGCTGTGTTCTTTGCTTCCGCACCTTCAAGCGCTCCCGCTGCTGTTGCGTCAAGAGACGGGTTCTTTTCGCTGTTGAAGGAGCAATCCGTCGCTTTGAAATCGCCGGTTATATATGCAACCATTCCGTAGCCAACCTGACCTTCGGCTGTTGTAACCTTTCCGTTTGCGGAGCATTTTTCGATTGTACAAGAAGCGTTGTTTCCGTCAAACGTACCGGCAAAACCGCCTGCTCTGGGCGCAAATCCCGACGCGTTACTCGTTATATTGCCCATTGCAATGCTGTTTTTAACGGTAACATCTTCTTCGGCATAGCCTACAAAGCCTCCGAGATTCCAGTTGTCCGCTTCAACATCGCCGTAAGCCGCGCAATGAGTAACCGTTGTTTCATAGAAAAGTATGCCTGCAAAGCCGCCTGTTGACCAGCCCTTGCTTGTTACATTTCCCTTCGCAACGCAATCATTAAACTGAGAGGCAAAAGCGTTGCCGACGAAACCGCCGCTGATGCAATGACCTTCAACCTTGACGTCAGCAGTGCAGTTTTCAAAATGCGCGTAGTTTGCATCACCAACAAGACCGCCGGCGCGCATTGCGGAAGAAACCGTACCTGAAACGTTACAGTTTTTGATAACGCCGTATTCGACATTGCTTCCGCCGAGAGTTGTGATAGTTCCGACGAGAATTCCCGCGCCGTAGTACTTATCATATGTAAGCTCGGTGTTGTTGCCGGCGAAAACTGTTCCGTCAACCGTCAGATTCTGAATGACGGGGTCGCTGCCTGTGACCACAACGCATCCGAAGAGACCTGCGTGTCTGTTATTACCGCGCTCATCGACATAAAGTCCCGTGATTTTCTTGCCGTTGCCGTCAAAAAAGCCCATAAAGGACTGAGCCGAACCGCCGCCGACATCGTAGCTTTCGTAGCCGAGCGGAGTCCAGACGTGAGCGGAGAGATCAATGTCCGCCGTCAGAATAAAGTATTCCTTTGTGTGAGTCTCTACGCCTCTGTTGACATCCTTTGCGAGAAGCGCCAGCTGCTCAGCCGTAGCAATTTTATAAGGGTCGTCTTTTGTACCTGAACCGCCGTCAAAGGCGTTTGCGGCATAATCCGTCCAAAGCCCTTCGGGTGTCTCGTCCGCGCCGAGCGCCACTATCGAAAGACAAGCCGCGATAAGGCAGAGCGCAAGCGCAAGACAAATAATCCTGCAATTCTTTTTCATATTAAATACCTCCGTATTTTTCGAGCGGCACAGACCGCCCATTTTCAATAATTATAATACATAATTTTCCGTCAAAAAACAAGTCCGGCGGCACAAGCGGTCAAAAAGAGGCACAAGCGGTAAATGAGCCGCCGCACTTGAATTTTTTCGTCACCTGTGATATACTGCTGTAAAAGATGACATGCCGGAAAGGAGTCCACAGATGAAAATCGCTATCGTTGACGATGATCTTCAAATGCACGCGTGTCTCCGCGCCTGTTTTGACGGGCTCATCGGCGGGGCATACGAAGCCGATGACTTTTCAAACGGAGAAGACTTTCTTTCAGCTTGGAAAAAAGGCAGCTATGACCTTGTAATTCTTGATATTTTCATGGGCGGCATGACAGGAGTCGACGTCGCCCGCGAGATAAGAAAAACGGACAAAAACGTCCGCATTGTCTTCGGCACAACGTCAAACGAATTCGCAAGCGAAAGCTACGAAGTCGACGCATGCTATTATCTTCTCAAGCCCTTCATGCGCGACAAAATAAAAGCGATGCTCGACCGTCTCGACATTGCCGAGATGGAAAAATCGCGCACGGTCACCCTTCCCGACGGAACCGTTTCCGTGCTGAGAGACATAATCTATGCGGATTTCGCCTCTCACAAGGTAACTCTGCATTGCAGAGACGGAAAAAACGTGACCGTCCGCGCCCCGTATTCGGAGATAGAACCGCTTCTGTGCGCATATCCGTATTTTTTCAGCCCGTACAAAGGGATAGTCGTAAACTTCCATGAGGTTTTATCGCACACGGCTGACGCCTTTTCGATGAGCGACGGAACAATCATTCCGATAAGCCGCCGAAAGTCGAAGGAGGCGCTTGAAGCATATTCCTCTTTCCGCTTTGACAGTATGAGAAGGGACGGTGAAAAATAATGCCATCGACTTACAGAATTGCGGAGGTAGCGCTTTATTCCGTTCTCAATTTCATGCCGTTTCTCATCCTTGCGATATATCCGTTCCGCCGCAGTCTGCGGTTTTCGCGCCCCGTGACGTTTCTCCTCGTCTCCGTCATGACGGTCATCCAGCTCGCCCTCGGGTTCTGGGCGGCATTTTCAGACAGTCGGGCGGGACTTATAAGCGCGGTCAGCACGGCGTTTTATGCGGCATTTTATTTTCTTGCCGTCAAAAAGCATTTCGGAAAGACGCTTTTCACCCTTCTGATGATTTCAAACATCGCAAACTTTGCCGTCATTGCGGCAAAATGCGCGGAAGGTCAACTCTTCCCCTCTCTCGCAACACAGAATTACAGATGGTCGTTTTCTCTCATGCTCTTTATCGTGGAGCTGGCGATATCCGTCCCGCTCTTTATTTATATAAAAAGAGTATACACACCCGCCGTCGAAAAAGAGCCTTCGGGCTTTGAATGGCGTTATCTCTGGCTTATCCCCGCAACGTTTTACGTCATATGGTATTACGCTTTTTACGGAAACATGTCAAAGACGAGCCTTGAAATTGCCCTTCGCCCGAAAAATACTCTCTTTCTCTTCATAGTAAACGTCGGCGCGATACTCATATATTATGTTGTCACAAGACTGACGCTCGAACAGAACAAAACGCTCAAGCTCAGCGAACGCAATCATAACCTCGGCATGCAGGCTGTGCAATATGAAAATCTCTGCGAAAAAATCACAGAGGCACGTCGCGCAAAGCATGACGTGCGCCATCATATCGCGGTTATGCAGGAGTATCTCGCCTGCGGCGATTATGACGCTCTTTCGGAATATCTCAGGCAGTACGGAAACAGCCTTCCGGATGATACTCTCGTCCGCTTTTGCGAAAACAACGCCGCAAATGCCGTCCTTGTCTATTTCGCTCAGCAGGCAAAGGACAGCGGAATCGAATATAACGTCAGAACCGATATCCCGCAGGAAATCGGCATAGCGGAAACGGATATATCCGTTCTTTTCGGGAACCTTATTGAAAATGCCGTCGACGCATGTCGAAGCTGCAAAAGCGAAAACAAAAAAGTTGTCATCCGCGCAAGCGCAAAGGGCGGCGCTCTCTGCATAACGGTCGACAATACCTGCAATACCGCCGTAAAACGGTCGCCGGACGGCGGGGTTCTTTCAACAAAGCACAGCGGCGAAGGGCTCGGGACAAGATCCGTTAAAAGCATTGCGGAAAAATACGGCGGCATCTGCCGTTTTGAATCCGCAAACGGAATGTTCTATGCCTCCGTTCTCTGCCCGATAAAAATGTAAATTACAAAAAAGACCGCTTCAGAAGAAGCGGTTTTTGTTTTTATCGGAAGGCCTCATCAAAGCCATTTATCAAGCTCCGTCTCAACCTCCGGAATTTTCTTCACCTTCGGCGAGCGGATAATTCTTTCGCGCATGACGACCATATCGGGATTTCGGAGCGCACGAAGATCTTCCAGAGGATTTTTATCGACAACGATCATTTCCGCCATTTTTCCCTTTTCGATCGACCCCGTTATATCGCCGATTCCGGCAAGAGTTGCGTTGAGCAGCGTTGCGGAATATATTGCAAAGCTCTTGCTGACACCGCAGAACTTTGAGTAATAATAAAGCTCTCTCCACATATCGTACTGCGTGACGTACGGACATGCGGTATCTGTGCCGAGTCCGACGGGTATTCCCTCTTTCAGACATTCCTTTGCAAGAGAAACTATTCCGTCAAAGACGATTTTTCCGTTCTCCTGCTGCTCATAGGT
>DHMB01000081.1:2507-2815 GCA_002405565.1 Clostridiales bacterium UBA4653 | reverse complement strand
GTCGCGTGAGAAATTCCGCGGTCAAAAAGGGCAAACGGAAGCGCGGGAGAAATTGTCGACACCTGAAAAGCCTTACGCTCGCGGAACAGCTTCATAATCTCCTCTGTCGGCTTTGCGCCGTGTTCGATGGAGTCAACTCCGTTTTCAAGCGCGACCTTCACCCCTTCGGGGCTTTCCACGTGCGCCGCAACCTTGAAGCCCAGCTCATGAGCCCGCTTGCATGCGGCTCTGACAATCTCCGGCGACATTCTCAGAACGCCCGGCTCGCCGACCTTTTCCGCGTCAAGCACACCGCCCGTTATCATCAG
>DHMB01000081.1:1769-2421 GCA_002405565.1 Clostridiales bacterium UBA4653 | reverse complement strand
TCCGGCTTGTCCTTTGCGATTATGTCAACATAGTTTGCCGCTTCCTCGGGAGATGACGCCTCATAAGCAAGCGAGCCCGCCATGTGACCGCCATGCACGGAAATCGCCATGTTCGACGCCAGTATTCTCGGCCCGATTCTCTTCCCCGAATTTATTTCATCTCTTATCGAAGTATCAAAATCCGCAATTCCGCCGACGGTGCGTATCGTCGTGACGCCGCTCATCAGCTGTGTTTTCGCAAAGCCCGCAACCAGCTTTCTGCCAAAGCTCCTCATCAATGCATTTGACGTGATAAGCTTAACAAGCTTGACCGGGTCTGACTGTTTCTTCTTCGGTTTTCCAGAGCCCGCAAGGTGGACATGCAGGTTGATAAGCCCCGGGAGAATATATTTTCCGTCAATATTCACTTTTTCAAAGCCGGACGGAACCTTGTCCTCCGGAACAATATCGGAAATTACGCCGTTTTCCGTAAGGATAGCCTTTCCGCTCTGCGGAACCATGTTTTCCGTTCCGTCCAGAATAATACCGCCGATAAATGCTGTTTTCATTTTTTATTCTTCTTTCTTTCGGTATTCCGTCAATGTCTTAATCTGTCGGTGTCATTATATCACGGGTCTGCGGATTTTTCAACAGTCATCGCGGATATTTTGCC
>DHMB01000081.1:0-1721 GCA_002405565.1 Clostridiales bacterium UBA4653 | reverse complement strand
TTTGCCCGTTATCCATGAAGAATTCTTTTGAAAACAGGCATTTCGGGCTATGCCTTGTGGGCGCGGCAAACAACAGTCTTCTCGCTTTGATGATTATGTGCAACCCTCGGCTTGCAGCCACTTATGAATTCATATAGCTTACATTTACCGGCAGTTCGTAAGATTTCCCGAGATAAGGAATCGGTGTCCACTCAACGTCGCCCAACGCCGCAACGGAAGCAGCAGTTTCATTGTTTACTGCTATGTCCGCTTCAATTTCTGCACGCAATGTTGCCTCAAATTCTTCCAAAGACATGCTGGTTAGCGACTTAAGTGTGCCGCTTAGGGAAAATAGTGCGGGCTCAAAAGTCATTGAATAGTTATATTCACTATTCAGTTTATCCAAAACACTTTGATAAGCAGATATATCTTGCGCTGAAATAAAATCGGTTGACAAATTATCCAAAGCAAAAATGTTTATCTGAGCCGCACCGCAGATTATGACCAAAGAGAGTATCAAACACAGCATTGTTTTACTCGTTTTCGATATTTTTTTCATAGACTTTTTCCTTTCGTAGCTTCAATATTCTGATTCATATATGTGGCTTCTTTGTTGTTTATCCTTTTTAATCAAAAAAGCGCATGAACCCCCTTCAATAAAGCGGCTCACACGCAAAACATCAGAAAAGCAAGTCTCCTGTAATGAATATAAATACCTTTTGCCCCAGAAACGGTAGAACGCATGTATCTCTGTTTCAGTGTTGATAAAACAAATCTTTCCACGACTGTCCCTCCTATTAGTGATAATATCTCTGCGCGCATACATTATATCATGTTTTTCCCAATTTGTCAATACATTAAATATAAGTCCAATTAAATTTTAATTAATGGATACGCCAGCAATTTCCCATCATGAGCTAAATTTGTTATCTTGTTCGCAAAAAATCTCTCGTCGATAGCGGGAAGACAAAAAACAATGTCCAAAGCGAGACAAGCGCATCGCTCGCACCAAAGACAATCGGATGTACCTTGATGTTCGCCTTATAGCTCCGGGTGCCCACAGAATTTGAAATTAAATTTTTCGGGTTCATAATTGACTTTCCCGCTTTCGTTTTATAGTTCCCTGCCAGCCGAAAGAATGGCTAAAATCAGCATTGACAAAGTTACGCATAAGCTCACTGCCGTAATATATTCAAAACCGAGAAAAACAGGCAGAACGGAAATTACAGCCGATAATGCAGACATATCAAATTGCTATGTAATACTCATTTTCGCCGTCTTTTCCTTATACTTGTCAAGGGCTATGCACCGAATAATTTTCGTGATAAATGCGGGAAATACAGATCAATAATCTGCTCGTCGGTTGTCACCGTCTGCCTTTCCGTCCGATTCTTCATGTTTCCTCCTCTCTTTCATTTCCGAAAGCGCCTTCATCAATGCTTGTCGAGCGATTTTCGATTTTCTCCCGCGTTTTCTGAAATTTTTCAAAAATTTTTTTATAAATTATGCGGAGCCGTTAAATATAGCTCCGCATGAGCGATAACAAAAATAAGCCAAACGCCGCGTGAGCGTTTGGCTGTGTATGGTGTTCGGTCAGATAAACCGAAGCCTATTGTTTATCTGTCACTTTGCTGTCGGGATTCTGATATGCGTGTTTCTCTGCATATGCCATCATACGGTTATACAGTACCACATAGAAAAGTATAGCAAGCATACTGCCTATTGCACCCAAAAGCGCATAA
>DHMB01000125.1:1626-7097 GCA_002405565.1 Clostridiales bacterium UBA4653 | reverse complement strand
ATTTTCGTATTTAATCGCTCCCTTTCGAGAGCTGAACCAAATCTTAATCAGAGCGCTATTTCTTAGCTTCTTCTTACTTTTTGAGTTTTCAAAGTTTATCAACGAGATTCTTTGTTTTCTTCTCTTTGCTTCTGTTGTTCAATTTTCAAGGACCGTTTACCGCCGCCCCTCGGCGACAGCTTTGTTATTCTATCACATCACTTTCTAATTGTCAAGTGCTTTTTTAATCTTTTTTCAAGTTTTTTCTTTTTTATTTTCAATTATCTCTCTGTCAATGCAAAAGCAACAAAAAACAGGCAAAGAGAAAAGCCGCAGACTGTATAAACTGCCCGCGGCTTTCATTTGATTTATGCGTCTTTTCTGATTTCGCCCGCTTTGACAAGGGCGATTTTTGTTGCAACGGGGCCGATTATCTCGTAAATAAGCGTAGCGCAAAGGACGACAGCCTGAATATCCGCGCCGTATTGCGGCAGCTCGCCGATGACCATCTGCGCCATACCGATCGCAACGCCCGCCTGCGGGAGAAGCGTAAGCCCAAGATATTTTCTGATATTTGTATCAGCCTTCGCAATAGTTGCACCAAGGCGCGCGCCGAAATATTTACCGAGCGAACGCGCAATGAGGTAAACAACGCCGATAAGTCCGAGATGCGGGAGCAATGACAGGTTGAGATCCGCGCCGGAGATGACGAAGAAAAGCATAAAGAGCGGCGGCGTCCAACGATCGGTACCTTCGAGCACCTTTGCATATTCTCCGCAGAGATTGCAGAAGACCGCGCCCGTCATCATGCACACAAGCAATGACGAAAGCGAAAGCTCAACTCCGAAAATCGTAGGTTTAAGGGCTTCAAACAGTTTTACAAGGCCGACGTCAATCAGAACGGCGGCAATGCAGAGCGAAAGCCTGTTTGCTCTGGACTTGAAAAACTTCACGCCGACAGCAACAAGAACTCCGAAAACGGCGCCGACGAGAAGCGAAAGAATTATCTCGCAGAGCGGCTCGACAAGCATAGATTTTACAGTCGGGCTTTGACCGTTTGAAAGAGTTTTTGCAAGCGCAACGGAGATTGAGAATATCATAAGACCGATTGCGTCATCGAATGCGACGACGGGGAGAAGCGTTCTCGTAACGGGGCCGTCCGCCTTATACTGACGGACAACAAGCAACGTTGCCGCGGGAGCGGTTGCAGTTGCGATTGCGCCGAGGACAAGAGCCTCCGCAAAGTCAAAGCCGAACAGCGCCTCTGCGGCAAAGACGAAGCCCGCCGCGCAGAGCGCCTGAAGCACTGTGATTACAAGTATCTGTTTGCCGAGCTTTTTGACCTCG
This sequence comes from Clostridiales bacterium UBA4653, assembly GCA_002405565.1. GTDB lineage: Bacteria > Bacillota > Clostridia > Oscillospirales > CAG-272 > CAG-841. The sequence goes on along the minus strand of DHMB01000125.1, from coordinate 5,771 downwards.
GAAAGGCGGAATTCGCCGCCGATTGAAAATGCGATGAAGCCCAGCGCAACAGTAACGATTATGTCAAAATTGTCGACGGTCTCCGCCGTGATTATTCCGGCAAATTTCCCGCCCGTTACAAGCGTCCAGAACGAAGGGCCGATGAGAAGTCCGCCGATGAGAAACGCCGTCACGTTCGGCAGCTTTATGAGTTTTATAAGGCGCGTCATCAAAAGACCGATCGTCATTGCCACGCCGAGAGAAAGCAGAGTATTCATTTTGTATCAGCCTTTGAGTCCTTCCGTATAGCTTACGGGAACGGTGAATGCAACGCCTGTTTTGGGCTTGTCAAGTCCGCCTGTTTCCTTATTTATTATATCAAGCGCAACCTTTACCTGATCGTCACGCAGAAGCGTTACGAGGGTTTTGTTGTTTTCGTGGTCGGGGTTGAGAAACTGACGCAGCGAGCCGAACATCGGAGGCGGCTCGACGGTGTCGTGACCGATATAGGAAAGCATTCCCATGGAATCATAGATTGTAGCGTCCTTTATTCCGCCGGCAAGAAAGCCCGCAAGAATTCCGTGCATACATTCGGTTTTGTTCAGAATGAGTACAAACAGTTGCATTTTTGGTTCTCCTTTTCCTTAATTTATTATATGGTTTTTATTGATAACAATTTTGCGCAGACCGAATTTTATGTCGATAAAGCCGGTGGGTCGGGACGAGAGACACGTCCCCTACGGTGTTCGCGCGTCCGCTTTAAGGCTCCCTCCCAGAGGGAGATTTGCAAATGCGTAAGCGTTTGCATATCCCTCTCCGACGCACTTCGTGCGCCACCTCTCCCGTCTGGAGAGGCTAAAAAGGACGCACAACCCGATAACCGAAGCTTCTTTTGCCTACTTTTCTTCTCGAAGAAAAGTAGGGGGCTTACGGTTTGAAATTATATCACCGACTTTCTGCATTGTCAATTATTTTTGAAAATTTACATTATATGCTGTTGTTTTTGATTTTCCGTTCTGATATAATAGCCTTGCAGAAAACAAAGGAGCGGAAAATGATAATATATATAAATCGCAGCACCGAGCCCTATTTCAATATGGCAACGGAAGAATTTCTCCTCCGAAAGGCGAAAGAGCCGACGGTTATGCTCTGGCGGAACGAGCCGGCGGTGATAATCGGCAAAAACCAGAACGCGGGAGAAAACGTAAGCTTTGATTTTACAAGGGCAAACGGAATAAAGGTCGTCCGCAGACTGACGGGCGGCGGCGCCGTTTTCCACGACCTCGGTAACGTAAATTACACATTCATAATGCCGGAAAGCGACGCTCCGGACAGCTTTTCCGAATTTTCGGAGCCTGTCATCCGCGCAATCCGCGGGCTTTCAATAAACGCCGAGGCTTCCGGCAGAAACGACCTTCTGGCAGAGGGCAAAAAATTTTCCGGAACGGCGCGTTGCGGCTATAAAAGAAACGACGGAAGCACCGTCATAATGCACCACGGCACCCTGCTCTTTTCCGCAGATATGAGCCGCCTCTCCGGTGCGCTGATAACCGACCCGGAAAAGGTGAAATCGAAGGGGATAAAGAGCACGGCGGCAAGGGTCATAAACCTTTGCGAGCTTTTGCCTAGCGACAGAAAAGATATGACGGCGGAAGGCTTTATGAAATATCTGGAGAGATTTTTCGTAGACGCCGAAGGCGCAACGGAAAGAGAATTTTCCGAGGCGGACAAAGCGGAGATACAGAAGCTGTCAGATGAAAAATATTCGACGGAAAAATGGCTTCTGCGCGCCGGCGCAGACGATTTTGACACCGAAAAGAAACGCCGCTTCGACTTCGGCACGGTTAAAATCCGGCTACGTTGCCGCGCGGGCGAGGTCGGCATGCCGGCGGTTATCGAAAAAGTGCGCATCGAGGGAGATTTTATCGGCGATTGCGACATTTCCGGTCTTGAAGACGCACTTTGCGGAAAGTATTTTGAAAAAAACGCCGTTTTCTCTTTACTTGAAGAAATAGATGTGGTAAAATATGTGCGCGGAGCGGACGCAACCGCTCTTGCAACGCTTATCTTTGAGTGAAAAGCAACGATTAAAATTCACGGAGATGATAAAATGACAAAAAACAAGAAATATGCAAAGGAGCTGCTCGCCTTTCTCGACGCCGCCCCGACACCTTTTCAATCGACGGACGAGCTTTCAAAAATGCTCGATAATGCAGGCGCTGTCAGGCTCTGCGAGGGCGACGAATGGCATCTTGAAAAGGGCACGCTCTATTATATGACAAAAGAAGGCACTCAGCTCTCCGCCTTCAGAATTTCCGAGGAGCCGAAGGAAGTCGGCTTCCGTATCGGTGCGGCACATCAGGACGCCCCCGGCTTCCGCATAAAGACCGTACCGTCAAAAATCGACATGGGCTATGAAAGAATATGCGTCGAAGGCTACGGCGGGCTTATTCTTCACGGCTGGGCAGACCGCCCGCTTTCCGTTGCGGGAAGAATTTTCGTAAAGGACGAAAACGGCAATGCCGTCGCAAAAAACATAAATATTCATAAGCCGATCCTCATTATGCCCAGCGCGGCAATCCATATGGTTCGCGGCGACGAGCAGGGCAAATTCAATATTCAGACGGAATTTCTCCCGTTCTTCAGCCAGAATTCCTCCGGCGAAGTACGCTTTACGGATTACCTTGCAAGCGAAATCGGCTGCAAAAAAGAGGACATTCTCTCATATGAGCTTGCGCCCTACGAATACTTCCCCGGGTGCTTTGTCGGCGAAAACGAAGAGTTTATCTCCGTTCCCCGTCTGGACGACGCCGCAATGTCGCACGCGATCATATCCGCCATCTGCGAAAAATCGGAGAGCGGCTGTGACATCGCCATGATCTACGATCACGAAGAAATCGGCTCCAATTCCGACAGAGGCGCAAGGTCTGCCGTGCTGAAAATGCTTATCGACCGCATCTGCGCTTCCCTCGGCTATACCGCAGAGGACAAATACCGCGCCCTTGCAAAAACCGTCGTTTTCTCGGCTGATATGGCGCACGCAACTCATCCCTCCTTTGCGCAGAAGTCCGATCCCAATCTTCCCGTCAAGCTCAACGGAGGCCCCGTTCTCAAGCTGGCAACCCGCCAGTCTTATGCTACCTCGTCTCACGGAACGGCAATTTTCAGGCTCATCTGTGAAAAGGAGAAAATCCCTTATCAGGTGTTCAACAACCGCTCCGACGCAGGCGGCGGCGGGACAATCGGCCCGATGCTCTCCGCAGATCTCGGCGCAGTAACCGTTGACATAGGCAATCCCATGCTTTCAATGCACGCTGTCAGAGAGCTGGGCGGCACTGAGGACGGTTATAACATGGTTCGCCTTTACACGGCGTTCTTTGAGGGCAAATGATATGGCAAGCAGTTTTTTTGCTCTGATATTCAGAGAAAAATATATCCGCAGATGGGGACTTATGCGCAATACGAGCGAGGAAAATCTTTCGTCGCACAGTATGGAAGTCGCCATGATTGCTCACGCGCTTGCGCTCATCGGAAACAAAAAATTCGGCAAGAGCTATGATGAAGGCAAAGTCATGGCGGCGGCGCTCTATCACGACGCAACCGAGGTCTTTACGGGCGATATGCCGACTCCGGTCAAGTATTTCAGTCGCGAAATGCGTGAAAACTATAAAATTGTTGAGTCGCAGGCTGTAAATTCGCTTACGGAAAAACTGCCGGACTTTTTGAAGGAAGAATATGAAGGCCTCCTCGACTGCAAGGATGAGGACACGGAACGCCTTGTCAAAATTGCGGACAAGCTCGCCGCATACATAAAATGCGTTGAGGAAGAAAAATGCGGAAACGGCGAGTTCCGCTCGGCAAAGGAATCGACTATGGCGTCGCTCAAGGCTTACGATTGCCCGGAGCTCGACTATTTCATAAAGGAATTCCTCCCCACCTTCTCCCTGACCCTCGACGAAATGTAACCTACTTTTCTTCGAGAAGAAAAGTAGGCAAAAGAAGCTTCAATTATCGGGAAGGATATACAGACTTTTCGATAACTGCGCAGACGTAGGTTTGCAAAAAAGCAAAAGAAGCTTCGATTATTGGGTTGTGCGGACATTTCATTGCCTGCATATACGGGCATTACAATGTAGGGGACGGGGTCTCTTTGCCCCTCTCGGCGA
>DHMB01000125.1:0-1592 GCA_002405565.1 Clostridiales bacterium UBA4653 | reverse complement strand
CGGCGAGGCCTGCTTGGCTTGCTGACGCAAACCAGCAAATCCCCTCCCGCCCAACCGTATTTATCGATATATAAGGCGAGATTTATTCTCTTTAAGCCTTCCTCTTTGAGGAAGGGGAACCGCAACGCGGTGGAAGGAGTTTATTAAAGGCCCCTTCAGTCACGACTTCGTCGTGCCAGCTCCCTCTGAGAGGGAGCCTTAGCTGAAGCGCAAACACCATAGGGGACGGGGCTCTTTGCCCCTCTCGGCGACGCCTGCAAACGCTTGCGCATTTGCATATCCCGTCCCATCCATTCGGTTTTATCGACACACGGGCACAAAAACCCGCCAAATCAAGTCAAAAATTTTATTTATATAAAGGAAGTAAACACTATGTACACAAATCAGCATCCCGAAATTCAGCCCGATTCGCTGAATGAAATACTTGCTCTCCGCCCCGAAGGTGCGGAAAACTGCAAAAAGCCCGTTACGGATCTTCTTGACCGTATGAAGGGTGCCGTTATCGGCAGATTTGCAGGTTGCGTGCTCGGTATTCCCGTCGAGCTTTACAAAATGGCGGATATGCAGGCGCTCGCTATGGAGTGCAACATGCAGTATCCCCCCGTTGACTACTGGACAGGCACAGACCAGCCCGAAAAGATTCATTATCAGGTCAACAAGAGAACGGAATACATCCTTGAGAACATAAACAAGGTTCCCGTTGACGACGACATCACCTACACAATCCTCAACCTCCTCCTTCTCGAAAAATACGGCAAGGGCTACACGGTTGACGACGCAGGCAAGTTCTGGCTCGACTATCTCCCTTACGGTTGCACGGCAGAGAGCGAAGCGCTTATGCAGCTCCGTGCCGGCACAAAGGCAGAATGCGCAGCAAACTTCAACGGTTACGTTGAATGGATCGGCGCGGCTATCAGAGCGGACGCTTTCGGTTATGCCGAAGCAGGCGACCCCGAAGCTGCGGCAAAGCTCGCATATCCGGACGCATTCCTCACGCACCGTCAGAACGGTATTTATGGCGAAATGTTCTGCGCGGCGGCAGTTGCGGCAGCTTTCACGGCAGAGACTCCTCTCGACGCTATCAGAGAAGGTATGAAGCAGATTCCGAAGGAATCCGAGCTTTATAAAGAGCTTGAATGGGCATTCTCCTGCGAAGAAAAGGTCACAAACTACATCCGTGCACGTCAGCTCCTTGACGAGCACTTCCCCAGAATGCACCCTGTTCACACGATCAACAATATGTGCGCTATCGTTTTCGCCCTTATGCTCGGCGGAAAGGATTATACAAAGTGCATAGGCAACTGCGTTGCAATCGGTCTTGACAACGACTGCACAGGCGCAACCGTCGGTAGCATCGTCGGCGCTTGCATAGGCTTTAAGAACATCCCCGAGCACTGGTATAAGAACTTCAACAACACTGTTGTAACTTATATAAACGAGCACCACACTCTCGCCCTTGACGACGTTATCAACAGATTCGTCGCTCTCAACGGCTGATAAAATCATATGACAAAAGCCACCCTTCGGGGTGGCTTTTTGAGTGAAGAGAGAAGAGAGAAAAGTGAAGAAAAGAAAGTTGTACAATAAAAATG
>DHMB01000069.1 GCA_002405565.1 Clostridiales bacterium UBA4653 | reverse complement strand
CGGCTTGTTTGATTCCGTTCCGGAGGAGGACTGGGGAAAGCTGTATCCCGTTGAATATGCGGAATACATGCGTCAGAGAAACAATTTCGGAAAATTCTATGCGAGATTGCCGATGGGAGAAAGCCCGTTTGACGTCGCCATAAGGATTCATCAGTTCATGGGCACGATATACAGAGACTATGAAAAGCACGGAGTTGACACGCTCTTCGTCTTTACCCATGGGACAACCCTGCGCACATTCCTTCTGCGCTGGTTCCATTATTCGCCCGAATGGTATCATGAGGAACGCAACCCGAAAAACTGCTGGATACGCGAGATAGACGGAAAAACCGACTGCGGATACATAAACAACAGCCTGTAAATCAATCGACATATTTTAAGGAGAAGCTTCAATGAATGAAATCAGAATGAGCGCGCTTTTTTCGGAGATTATGGGAGGAGCGAGCAAGGAAGAATGCAACGGCGTCGGGCCTTTTACGGCGGAAAGACTCGTCTGCGAGACGATCGCAAGGCTGATCGGCACGGAGAACGACCCCATTTCCGGAGAGCTTGTGGACGCAAAATGCGTCATATCAAAGGCGACCGCGGACAGCTATTCGCTTATGACCGATCTGATGTTTTACGTCAAAGAGAGTCAGGCAAAAAGTTCGTTTTATGACGAGCTTTATATGAAGAACAAGATATGGGCGGCAAGCGCATTGGCAAAGGAAAAAGGTCGCGACAAGGTGACTGTCGACCTGCTTCTTTCGTGCATTTTCGATGATCCGAGCAAGGCGATAAAAAGTGCGCTTGACAAGACAGTCAGCCCGAAGGACGAAGGTGCAAAGCCCGATGAAGGACAGCTTACGGACGAAGACTGGGCTGATATTTTCGATTCTTCCGAAGAGGACGGAACGGAGTCGTTTCTGGCAAAATTGCTCGCCGATGATGAAAAAAAGCGCAAAAGCGGCGAGGCGGGCGCGACACTGTCGTCCGAAAAGACTCTCTCTCCGCAGGAGGCGAAAAGCGAGATATCGGCGCTTGTTTCGGATATCGGAAGGATACGCTCCGAGCTGGGAGACGCCGTCTATGGGCAGGACAACGCCGTAAACGTGTTTGTAACGGGATATTTTCAGGCAAGAATGCTTTCGATGATTGACAAATCGAGAAAGCGTCCGCGCGCGACGTTTCTTTTTGCGGGCCCGCCCGGAGTCGGCAAGACGTTCCTTGCGGAAAAAGCGGCAGAAGTGCTGAAAATCCCTTTCATGCGGTTTGACATGAGCGAATACGCGGATAAAGAGGCAAACCTTGAATTCTGCGGTTCGGACAAGGTCTATAAAAACGCAAAGCAGGGAAATGTCACGGGGTTTGTTTCGGAAAATCCGAGATGTATACTGCTTTTTGACGAGATAGAAAAGGCGCACATGTGCGTAATTCATCTTTTCCTCCAGATGCTTGACGCGGGCAGACTGCGCGATAATTACACGGATGAGGAAGTGTCGTTTTCGGACGCGATAATCATTCTCACGACGAACGCCGGAAAGCAGCTCTATATGGAAAGCGAGAGCGGAGATTTCTCCTCGGTTTCGAGAAAGGTCATTGTCAAGGCGCTCCAGAGCGATATAAATCCGTCGACGGGCGCACCGTATTTCCCCGGGGCGATATGTTCGAGATTTGCTTCGGGTAATGTTGTGATGTTCAACCATATCAGCGCGCACAATCTTCGCGCGATAGCTAAAAAGGAGATAGAACGTCACGCCGGAAACTTTGAAAGGACGACGGGAATAAAATTCTGTTTTGACGAAAAGGTCTATACGGCGCTTATGTTTTCCGAGGGCGGCGCGGCTGACGCAAGGTCTGTGAGAAGTCGCGCGGAGACGTTTTTCAATGACGAGCTCTACGAGCTTCTGCGCCTTATTGCGGCGGAAAAGGTTGAAACGGGGATAGACAATATCGAAAAAATCACAGTAAGCGTTGACCTTTCAAGGGCAGACGCGAAAATTTCCGCGCTTTTTGAACCGGCGGAGAAGACAAAGGTGCTTGTTTTTGCCGGCGAAGACGCAGTGTCCGCATGCAGAGCGGAGGGAAGCGCCCTTGAAATATTCGGCGCGCAGGACTTTGAAAAAGCCGTCGAAATCATCAAAGATAATGAAATAGGATTTGTGCTTGCAGATATGAGCTGTGGCGCTCAGGAAGCGGAGCTTGAAACTCTCAATATTGAGGATGTCGACTCTCCGGCGCGCGACTTCTTCAGATTTCTGCGCGAACGCAAGCACGAAATGCCGATTTATATCATTGAAAACGGCTCGGCACTCAGCGAGGAGGAGAAGGTTTCGTTTTTCCGGCAGGGCGCGCGCGGCGTGATAAGCATGGCGGAGGGAAAAGAAAAGCTCGCGGAAGAGCTTTCCGGAATCGCCTTCGGACTTCATCAGCAGGCGAGCATGATCAGCCTTGCGAGAGAAAACAAGCTGATTTCGTTTGAAACGGCGCAGACGGTTTCAAAGGACGGCAAAAACGCCGCGATAAGGCTGTTTGATTTCAGAATGAGCATTGCTGTCGAATCGGAGGATACGAAAAACGTTCTCAGCTCCGTATCGACGCCGAACGTTCACTTTTCGGACGTCATCGGCGCGGACGACGCGAAAAAAGAGCTTGCATATTTCGTCGAGTATCTTAAAAATGCGAAAAAATATACCGGCACGGGTGTCAAGGCGCCGAAGGGCGTTCTGCTTTACGGGCCTCCAGGAACGGGCAAAACAATGCTCGCCCGCGCGATGGCGTGCGAGTCCGGAGTGACGTTCATTGCCGCAGAGGGAAATCAGTTCCTTAAAAAATATGTCGGCGAGGGGCAGGAGAAGGTTCATGAGCTTTTCAAGACC
>DHMB01000152.1:4301-7400 GCA_002405565.1 Clostridiales bacterium UBA4653 | reverse complement strand
TCTATAAGCTCGGCCCCCGTCGTGGTGACGCTGCCGAAATGGCACTTATCAAGCTTGTATAATTAAAATATAAGTTAAAAAAATGAAGCTCTCGGACGGGAGCTTCATTTTTGTTTTTACGGATATTCGTTTTTGATTTATGTACCTGATTTTATTTTCCGTGTTTCTTTCTGCCGAATATCTTTTTCAATAGCGGAGAAAGAAACTTCGGCGATTTGAGGACGATGATTTTCATTCGGAAGCTCCTTTTGTCGGTTATAATGCGTTCAATCTATAATATGCCGCAAAAATCGCACTTGCCACCGGAAAAATATCAAAAAAGTATTGCAATCCTGAATTGGTTATGATATAATAACGGCAGAATAAAGAAAGGACATTGAGACTGGGCTTCGCCCGGTCTCAATTCTTTGTAAAGAATACTTTTGAAAGGTGGAAAAACCGTGGCAAAAACAGCAAATATCGCGTCGGTGGCGGAAAAGATAATCACGCCTTGCGTTGAAGAACTCGGATATCGCGTATGGGATGTTGAGTTCGTAAAGGAAGGTGCCGGTTGGTATCTCCGCATTACAATCGACTCGGATGACGGTATTGACATTGACGATTGCGAAAAGGTCAGCAGGGCGATAAGCCCCTTGCTCGACGAGGCAGACCCGATTGAACAGAACTATACGCTTGAGGTCAGCTCTCCTGGGCTTGAAAGGACGCTCCGTACTCCGCAGCACTTCGCGGCGTGCATAGGCGAGGAGATTGAGGTCAGACTTTATTCTCCCGATGAGTCCGGTCGCAAGGCATATAAGGGAACGCTCGTTTCCTCCGATGATGAGAGGTTCACAATTGAAACAGACGGCACGGAAAAAACGTTTGAAATATCAAAAACGGCAAAGGCAAACGTATTTTTCGATTTCACCGATATAGAATAAATAACAGAAGGAAGGTTTTTGGCAAAAATGAACACAGAATTTTTCACGGCGCTTGATATTTTCGTAAAGGAAAAGGGAATTCCGCAGGAATACATCATTGAAAAAATAGAGGCGGGACTTGCAAATGCGCTCAAAAGAGAGATAGGCGAGAACTGTAACATAAAAGTAATTCTCGACCCCGCAAAGAAGGACGTAAAGGTTGTAAGAGTCAAGAACATAGTTGAAGAGGTCACAGACCCCGAGCTTGAAATTTCGCTTGCGGACGCGAAGGCGATAAGCAAGAGATACACCCTCGGCGGCACGGTTGAAACCGAAGTCAAAACAAAGGCGTTCGGCAGACTCAGCGCGCAGAGCGGAAAGCAGATAATCGTTCAGGGCATAAGAGAAGCCGAGAGAACGATGGTCATAAAAGAATACGAAAGCAAGAAGGAAGAGGTCATTTCCGCAACGGTGCTCCGTATCGATCCCGTCAACGGAAACGCTATTGTCGACACCGGCACAAGCGAGGCGGTGCTCCTCAAGGGCGAACAGATTCCCGGAGAAGAGTTTACAGTCGGCGATCATATCAAGGTTTTCGTTATGGAAGTCAAAAACGAGGTAAAGGGCCCGATCGTAACCCTTTCCCGTACTCATCCCGGACTTGTCAAGAGACTTTTCGAGCTTGAAGTGCCCGAAATTCAGGACGGAACGGTTGTTATCCGCGGAGTTGCGAGAGAGGCAGGCTCAAGAACGAAGATTGCAGTTGAATCACGCGACGCTTCCGTTGATCCTGTTGGTTCGTGCATAGGTAACAGAGGAAGCCGTATCGGCGAGATTATAAGAGAGCTGAACGGCGAAAAGATTGACGTTGTACGCTTCAGTGAAAAGCCCGAAGAATACATCAGCGCGGCGCTTTCTCCCGCAGAAGTCAAGAGCGTTGAGATGGACGGCGAGCGCAGTTGCAAGGTGCTTGTTGCGCCCGATCAGCTTTCGCTTTCCATAGGTAAGGAAGGTCAGAACGCACGTCTCGCGGCAAGACTTACGGGATATAAGATAGATATCAAATCGGTTTGATAAGGCGGCGCGGGCGAATGGAAAACACAAAGAAAATTCCCGAGCGCCAGTGCGTCGGTTGCAGGGCAAAAAGACCGAAAAGCGAGCTTATACGAATAGTCAAGCCGGCTGACAGCGAAACCGCCGAGCTTGACAGAACAGGGAAAAAGTCCGGTCGCGGGGCATATATCTGTCCCAGTGCCGACTGCCTAAAAAAGGCGAGAAAAAAGCTCCCCGCGTCGCTCGGTTGCCCGATAACCGATGAGGTTTACGAAAGGCTTGAAAAAGAAATAGAAAAATGATTGACGGAGAAAACAGAAAAACAGCGAAGCTGCTTTCGCTCATCGGACTTGCGAGAAAAGCCGGAAAAATCACCCTCGGGACGGAAATGGTCTGCGACGCGGTGAGAGGCGGGAGCGTGAAGCTTGTGATTGCAAGCGAAAAATCGTCCGATAACACGAAAAAACGCATATCGAACTGCGCGCAGTATTACGGTGCCCGTCTTGAATATACGGACGCGACGCCGGATGAGCTCGGCAGAGCGATCGGCAAAAGAGCGACGGCGTGCGTCGGCATCGGGGACGAAAACTTTATAAAGCTTATTACCGGCAATCTCTGACAGTACTCATAAGGGAGGTACAATGAATGGTTTCAACACAGAAGATAAGAATAAACAATCTTGCAAAAGACCTTAACATGAAAAGCAAAGACCTGCTTGACGCGCTCACAGCGAGCGGTGTAGCGGGGAAAACATCGACGGGGACGCTTGACGCAACGGAATTTTCCGTGCTTTTCGACAGTCTCACATCGACAAATCAGATAACCAATATGGCGGATTACCTCGCCGGAAAGGCGGATATCGACCGTCCGAAGGAGGAGATTAAAGAGGAGAAACCCGTAGCGAAGGCTGAGCCTGCGGAGAAGAAGGCGGAAGCGCCCAAGGCTCCGGCAGAAGAGAAAAAGCCCCAGCCGCAGGCGCCTCAGCAGAAGCCGCAGGGCGCTCAGTCCGCACAGCCCGCAAAACCGCAGGCACAGGCACCTCAGCAGGGCGGACAGAAACCGGCACAGCAGACGGAAAACCGTCCCGCGCGCCAGCCGCAGAATCAGCCGAAGGTGAATTTCCCTCAGCAGGCGGAAAGAGGCGCGA
>DHMB01000152.1:3548-4216 GCA_002405565.1 Clostridiales bacterium UBA4653 | reverse complement strand
ACGGCAGACAGATTTGCACGTCCTGCGCAGGCACAGAGCCAGCCCAAAAAGCCCGAGCCGAGAAGGGAAGCTCCGTCACAGCCGACTCCTCAGCCCAAGAAAGCAGAGATGAGAGGCGGCGGAGAGAGCGTCGAAGCGGGAAGAAAGACAAGAGTCATCGATACAAGAGCAAGCTCTGTCGATCTTTCCAAATATGACGAAAGACTTGAGAGTTTTGTTCCGGAATCTGCGAGAAGATCAAACGTTCCGGATAAGCAGAAGGTCGGAAAGAAGCCCCAGAACGGCAAAAATCCTTATGCAGGCAGACGCGGTGACAAGGACGCTGCGGCTCTTGCAAAGCTCAGAAAAGCGGAGCTTGAAAAAATCAAAAAACAGCCGCTCAAGGTTACGGTGCCCGATGAGATTACGGTCTCCGAGCTTGCCGCAAAGTTCAAGGTCACTGTCGGCGAGCTTATAAAAAAGCTGATCGGACTCGGCGTCATGGCAACGGCAAATCAGACCGTCGACTATGATACGGCGTTCCTCGTCGGCGAAGAAATGAATATAATCGTTTCAAAGGAAGTCGTTGTAACGATTGAAGAGAAGCTCTTCTCCGAGGACGCGGAGGATTCGAGCGAAACTCTCGAAGAACGTCCTCCCGTTGTATGCGTTATGGGTCACGTTGACCA
>DHMB01000152.1:0-3485 GCA_002405565.1 Clostridiales bacterium UBA4653 | reverse complement strand
GTTATGGGTCACGTTGACCACGGCAAAACGTCGCTTCTTGACGCCATCCGTAACACACACGTCACGGCAGGCGAGGCAGGCGGTATTACGCAGTCCATCGGTGCTTACAGAGTAAAAATCGGCGATAAATATATCACATTCCTTGATACTCCCGGCCATGAGGCGTTCACGGCTATGAGAGCGAGAGGCGCAAAATCGACGGATATTGCAATTCTCGTCGTTGCGGCGGACGACGGTATCATGCCGCAGACGGTTGAAGCTATCAACCATGCGAAAGCCGCAGGCGTTTCGATAATAGTTGCAATAAACAAAATGGATAAACCCGGCGCAAATCCGGAGGGAATCAAGCAGGAGCTGACGAAATACGACCTCGTTCCCGAGGAATGGGGCGGCGACGTTATGTGCGTTCCCGTTTCGGCTATAAGAAAAACGGGTATCGACGACCTTCTTGAAGACGTTCTTCTCATTGCGGAAATGAAGGAGCTGAAAGCCAACCCGAACCGCAGAGCGAAGGGTATCGTCATTGAGGCGAGCCTGAAAAAGGGCCTCGGCCCGGTTGCAACGGTGCTTGTTCAGAACGGTACGCTTCATCAGGGCGATACGGTCATCGTCGGCACGGCTGTCGGCAGGGTGCGTATGATGAGAGACGAAAACGGCAAGGTTATGAAGAGCGCAGAACCCTCCGTTCCTTGTGAAATTGTCGGTCTTGACTCCGTTCCGTCCGCAGGCGACGAAATGAACGCGGTTGAAGACGAAAGAATGGCTAGAGAGCTTGCGGAACAGCGCAAGACAAAGGAAAAAGAAGCGGAATTCTCTGCTTCGGCAAAGGTCAACCTCGACGATCTCTTTGCGCAGATCAAAGACGGCGTAAAGGATCTCAATATCGTTGTCAAGGCGGACGTCAGAGGCTCGGCGGAGGCTGTCAAGGCTTCGCTTGTCAAGCTCTCGAATGACGAGGTCAAGGTCAACGTTATTCATACGGGCGTCGGCGGTATAACGGAAAACGACGTTATGCTTGCAAATGCGTCAAACGCAATTATCGTCGGCTTCAACGTCCGTCCCGATAAGGCGGCGCTCGACTCCGCGCAGGCGCAGGGAGTTGACGTCCGCACATACAGAATTATTTACGAGTGCATTGAGGAGATTGAAGCTGCTATCAAGGGTATGCTTAAACCCGTTTACCGCGAAAATGTTCTCGGTCACGCACAGGTCAGACAGACAATTCACGTTCCGAACGTCGGCACGATTGCCGGTTCATATGTTCAGGACGGCAAAATTACGCGCGCTTCGCTTATCCGTGTAGTACGCGACGGCGTTGTTATATTTGAGGATAAGATTTCCTCTCTCCGCCGTTTCAAGGATGACGTAAAAGAAGTTGCGTCGGGCTATGAATGTGGCGTCGGACTTGAAAAATTCAATGATATAAAAGAAGGCGACATTCTCGAAGCATACATCATGGAAGAGATTGCGAGATAAGGAGAAACCGATATGAATTTCAGACAGGTACACCTTGATTTTCACACGAGCGGGGAGATAGAGGGAATAGGCTCCCGATTTTCAAAGGAGCAGTTTCAGAAGGCACTCCGTGAAGGACATGTAAACTCGATAACTCTTTTTGCGAAATGTCATCACGGATGGGCATATTTCCCCTCGGAAACGTGCGAGATGCACCCGCACCTTGATTTCGACCTTCTCGGCGAACAGATTGCCGCGGCGCACGAAATCGGCGTAAAGACTCCGGTTTATATCTCCGCGGGACTTGACGAGAAAATGGCGCGTCCGCACACGGAATGGCTTATGCGCAATCCCGATGAAACCTTCTATTGGACGGAAAACTTCACAAAGCCGGGCTATCACCGTATGTGCATGAACACGCCGTACCTTGACTATCTCCTTGCGCAGGTTGAGGAGGTTGTTCAAAAGTACGATTGCGACGGCATATTCCTTGATATAGTCGGCGCTTTGCCGTGTTATTGTCAGAGCTGTGTGAAGAAGATGCTTGACAGAGGGGAAGACCCTTATAATGAAGAAAACGCTTACAGAATGGGCGTTGAGACCTATCTCAATTACACAAAGCGCGTAAGAGAGGCGATCGACAAATACAAGCCCGGACTGCCCGTTTTCCATAACGCGGGACACATACAGTGCGGTCACAGGGACTTTACCTTTGCAAACTCGCACCTTGAGCTCGAAAGCCTGCCGACAGGCGGCTGGGGCTATGACCATTTCCCGATGTCCGCGGCTTATGCAAGAACGCTCGGACTTGATTTCCTCGGTATGACGGGCAAATTCCATCTTTCGTGGGGTGAGTTCGGCGGCTTCAAGCATCCGAACGCCCTTCGCTACGAAACAGCGCTTTCCGCCGCAAACGGCGCGAAAATGTCGATAGGTGACCAGCTTCATCCGCTCGGAGCGATGGATATGGCGACTTATAAGCTCATCGGTGCGGCGTATTCAGAAATAGAGAAAAAAGAGCCCTGGCTTGACAATGTCGAGTCGGTTGCGGATATTGCGGTACTCTCACAGGAAGCTCTTTTTTATCATATGAACCCCGGAAAGCCCTCGCCCGGTCGACTTTCATGGATGGGAACAACGGGCGCGAGCAGAATTCTCCTTGAAGGAAAATATCTGTTTGACGTTGTGGACACCGAGGGCGACTTCGGTAAATACAAGCTCATAATACTCACGGATGACTCCATGCTTGACGGCGAAACCGCGCAGAAATTGAAAGCGTTCACGGAGGGCGGCGGCAAAATCCTTGCTTCCGGCACTTCGGGTCTCTATGCGGACGGAAGCGGCTTTGCTTTCGACCTTGGCGCAGAGTTCAACGGCGAATGTGAATATAATCCCGCATATATCCGTCCCGGATTTGAGATGGAGGGGCTTTATAACTCCGCATACGTCATTTATCAGCCCTGCTACGATATAGACGCGACGGGCGAGGTTCTTGCCGGCAGAGAAAATCCGTATTTCAATCGCACGACATTCCATTTTTCCTCGCACGCACAGACGCCCAACGACCCGACGAAAACATATCCGGCGGTCACGCTCGGAGAGGACGGCGCATATATTTCGTTCAAGCTGTTTACGGAATATGCACTCAAAGGCTCGCTTATAGCAAAGAGAGTCGTTGAACACGTTATTGACGTTCTCCTCGGAGACGAAAAAACGCTGACGACAAACCTCGGTTCGCTCGGAGTTGTGACTCTTATGGATCAGTACGACGAGCACAGATATGTAAATCATCTTCTCTATGCAACGCCCGTCAAGCGCGGACAGAAGGTTGAGATAATCGAGGATATAGTTCCGGTTTACGGCACGGAGGTAACTCTCAAACTCTATACAAAGCCGAAGAGGGTATACCTTGCGCCGCAGATGCAGGACATCGACTTTGACTATTCGGACGGCGTCCTTACTTACACGGTTGACAAGTTCGAGTGCCACCAGATGGTCGTCATAGACTATTGACCTACTTTTCTTTGAAA
>DHMB01000048.1:410-13768 GCA_002405565.1 Clostridiales bacterium UBA4653 | reverse complement strand
CTTTGTATGCAAGGATTTGGACCTACTCAGATTGCGCGTATTCTTAACGAAAGAAAAGTTGAAATGCCCATTTGCCACTATGATAAACTCGGAATAAAACATCCCGCCAAATCTGCTATACCGGAACTGTGGTGTTCTGATACAATAAAAAATATTCTTAGTAATCCACATTATACGGGATGCACAGTAAATTTTTGCACTACTAAAAAATCTTACAAGAACAAAAAGAAATTGTGGAATGATCCATCGAAATGGGTTACCTTTGAAGGAACGCAAGAGGCAATCGTGGATAAGCAAACATACGAAACAGTTCAAAAAATTCGTGAAGGGAGGCACAGACCTACCCCGACGGGTGAAATAAATGTATTTTCAGGTATGGTATATTATGACGACTGCGGAAAGAAAATGTATCTTTGTCGTTGTTCTACGATGAAGCAAAAAGAGTATTTTAACTGTTCGTCTTATCGCAAACAGAAGAAATCAACCTGTTCTTCTCACCAAATAACGGTGGAAGCAATTGAAGAAATTGTTTTGAGTTATTTGAAAAGAGTATCGGATTTTGTTATCGACCACGAAAAAGAGTTTATTGATGTTGCTATCGAACACTCTCGAATGCTTTCAAAAAAAGAAATCGCAAAGAAGGTGAAACAGGTATCCGAAGCCGAAAACAGAATAAAGACTCTGAATAAAGTAAATCAAAGTCTTTATGAAGACAAGGTTTTAGGAAAAATTTCGGAAGAGCGGTTCGTTTTGATGTCTGAATAATATGCACAAGAACAATTTACATTAAAAGAAACAATAGCCAATAGTAAGTGCGAAATAGAACGCTATGACGAGATAAACGACAATATAAATAATTTCGTTTCCATTGTTGTCAAAGCGGGAAGAATAAAGAAACTTACTCCCGAAATAGTAAAATTGTTAATAGAAAAAATTATTGTTTCTGAAAAGGTAAAAACTGGAAGCGGATACAAAAGAACAGCAACAATATTTTTAACCCACATAGGTGAAATAGAGTTGCCGTAAAAGACAAGAAAACAGGCGTAAGTTTTTCGCCTACGCCTGTTTCCCTAATGGTGACACCCTTTAGGGTGCCTTTTTGTTTTGATTTTATGGGATTCGAACAGGGTCGGTAGTGAATGACCTGCCGGTGGCTGGTCAGAGCCGCGATGACCGAGCGGCAAATTTGTATAGTCAAGCGTCCGCCAAAGTGCCATTTGAAGTTTTTCGTTTCGTATTGACTTTTCAAACGCGAAGTGCTATAATCAACCACGGAAATGAAGTTCTTCCGCAAGGGCAACCTTGAAACCGCGTTTACGCTGATGACTTCTGCGAATTTTTATCGCAGGGCATCGGCTTTTTTCTTGCCCTGAAAGGAGAATTTTATGTCGTTTTTAACATCACTCGCTATTATTTTGTTATCTGCGCTGTTGCTCGGAAGTGCGTTCCGCAGAATCAAACTTCCGCCGCTTATAGGAATGTTGCTCGTCGGAATAGTGTTTAGCCCGCACGTTTTGAACCTTATTTCGACCGATATTCTTAATATCTCAAGCGATTTGAGACAGCTTGCTTTAATTATCATATTGACCCGCGCAGGGCTGTCATTAAAACTTGACGACCTTAAAAAAGTAGGCAGACCTGCAATTTTGCTCTGCTTTTTGCCGGCTACGTTTGAAATAATCGGTTACGTTGTGCTTGCTCCGCTTGTTTTGGGATTATCAATACAGGAAAGCGCACTTATGGGAGCGGTAATGGGGGCAGTATCGCCCGCGGTTGTAGTTCCTCGTATGCTGAAATTACAGGAAGAAGGCTATGGAACGGACAAGAGTATTCCTCAAATGATAACGGCGGGCGCGTCCTGCGATGACGTTTTTGTAATAGTTCTTTTTACGGCACTACTTACAACCGTAAGCGTTGGCGGTTTCGACTTTAACGTAATATGGCAAATTCCCGTGTCAATCGTCTCGGGCGTAATTTTCGGTGTTTTTTGCGGATGGATATTTTCATTGTTTTTCAAGCGTTTCAAAGTCCGCGATACCGTAAAAATCATAATTTTATTAAGCATTTCTTTTTTGCTTGTTGCCCTTGAAAGCCTGATAAAAAAATATGTTCCGTTTTCGGGACTTCTTGCAGTAATATCCCTCGGAATTATGTTCAATATGAAATCCGAAGAACGGGCAGGCTATCGGTCAGATATGAAAAACTGTGGGTTTTCGCCGAAATAATTTTGTTTGTCCTTGTTGGCGCGGAAGTCGATATTTCATATGTGCTTTCTGACGGCAGTAGTGTAATTATTGTTTTGTTTTGCGCACTGATATTCAGAATAATCGGCGTTTTTGTATGCCTTATAAAAACGCCGCTCAATTTCAAAGAAAGGTTGTTCTGCGCGATTGCATATATTCCCAAGGCAACCGTTCAGGCGGCAATCGGCGCAATTCCGCTTTCGGCAGGACTTGAATGTGGTCAGACGATTCTGACCTGTGCCGTTCTGGCAATACTTATCACCGCCCCGCTCGGAGCGATTGCAACCGATTTGTCATACAAAAAACTGCTTACAAAAATGAAGTAAAAATCGGTTCATATCAGTCGCGCCCGAAATCCGGATGTGCGGCGAAACAGCAACAGCCCGCTCGCAAGCGGCGACAAGTCCGGAAAACTTTCTGATAACAAAAGCCACCCGACTTTTCGGTCGGGTGGCGGTGATTATGATGATGGTTCGGAAGAACGTAATTCGTTGTGTTATTGAGTATAAATCACTTTTCCCTCAACGGAAAGAAAATGCACCTTCCAATTGTAGTTTTCAAGGCTGACAAGCTCGTCGTCTGTGTCGAGCCACTTTCCAACTGTTACATTGGTAAGACCGAGATGATTGGTTTCAAATTTTGCGTTTCCTGCGGCATTGCAGCCGATCTTCATTGTATAGCTTTGATAATCCTCTTCCTTTTGACCGTCTTTATAATAACTGACTTCAAATGTAAATACAACGTCCTCATACAGTGCATAATCGAGAACGCCTTCGATATCATAACTAAACCGACCTTTTCCGCCCGCCTTTAAGTCATTCATGTCATAGCTGACGGCAAAGTATTTCCAATAATTATTTTCGTTCAGCTCAATAACCGTTCGTGCGGTTTGCTCTTTCTCGTCACCGCTGCCTGACGTCTGACAGCCTGTAAGCAAAAGCGCGGTCAATACGATACCGCACGCCAAAAATAACGCAATGCTTTTTTTCATAAATGCCTCCTCAAATTCCGTTCTGTCGCAATAATATTATAACCTGATCCAATACCGGAGCACCGACATTCAATGCGCTTCAATCTCTCAGATATATACTGTCCAGAAGGCGGAGTCCTGCGGCGGTGCGGAAAAATTGCTTTTTCGCGTTTTCAATCGTCTCCCTCGAATAACCGCCCTCGCCTGCGTTGACCAGAAAATCCGCTTCGAGCAGTATCCGATGATCCATGCCGTCTACATCCGTATATGTGTGATGATGACAGACGAGCCACGAAATGCGCTTAACGTCCGCATTGCAGTTCTCGCCCGCAAAAAACGCTTCCACAAGCGGCGCACTTTCCTTTTCCTGATTTTTTCCGTCCACATTGCCGTATTTCTCGCGGCAGAGCGGACAGGAAATATCATGCACAACCGCCGTCAGTTCAAGCGTCTCCTGCGTGAGTGCGTCAAGTCCTTCCTGCTCGCCGATGTTTCTGGCAAATGCCCATACCTTGAGGAAATGATTGATATCATGCAGGTTGCCGTTACAACGGGCAATCATTTTTTCAATTGCCTCAGAAATTTTCATACGTTTTCTCCTTTCAAAGTGCCGTACCTTTTTTCGGAACGAAAAGTCGGCTCATATCGGTTTTTTCAAGTTCAAGCAGTTTGATTTTTCTGTCAATCCCGCCCGCATATCCCGTCAGACTGCCGTTTGTCCCGACCACGCGATGACAGGGAATAATGATTGAAATTTCATTATGCCCGACGGCGCCGCCGACCGCCTGCGCGGACATTCTTTCAAGTCCCGCTCCCTTTGCAAGCTGTTTTGAAATGTCACCGTACGTAACGGTCTTGCCGTAAGGAATCTGCAAAAGGATTTTCCATACCTCCTGCCGGAACGGAGAGCCGACGGGGTGCAGCGGCGGCAGAAAATCCGGCTCTTTCCCGCTGAAATAAATATCAAGCCAGCGCATGGCTTCCGCAAGTATCGGCGTTTCCTTTTCTGCACATTCTGACGGCAGGTCGCGCGCAAAATATTTCTGCCCGTCAAACCAGAGTCCAATAAGTCCGGTTTCGTCCGCCGCGAGCAGAATTCCGCCGAGCGGGGAACTGTAATGCTGAATGTAAGTCATTTTACACCTCGGAAAATTATTGAAAATGACGTTTTGCCTGAATTTATTGTATCACGAAATCAAAGCCTTGTCAATCGAGCGGGGGCGACGCCCGCGCAAGTGAGCGCATGCGTTACAGTTGACAAAATTCAAGGCAGAAGAGCGATTTTCTCTTCTGCCTTCTGATTTTTATGTTGGTCGCGCTCCGTCAGGCAGGCTCTGCGGAGCTTTTCGGCTCGGACTTTGCCGCCCGGCTTAATTGCCGATAAGTCTTTGAAATGATGACCGCGGATATAACCGCCGTCAGAATATCGGAGGCGGGCATTGAATAAAGAACGCCGTCCAGCCCGAAAAACAGCGGCAGGAGCAACGCAAGCCCGACGCCGAACACAATCTCGCGAACCATCGAAAGCAGCGTTGACTCAACGGCTTTTCCCATTGCCTGAAGGAAGATGAACGTCGCTTTGTTGACGCAGGCAAGTATCATCATACAAAGATAAATGCGGAATGCCCGAACTGCAAACTCCGTATAGTATACGCTCTCGTTTTTTGCCCCGAAAATGCCGATGAGCGCATTCGGGAAAAATTCAACGATTACAAGCGCGATTGCGCCGAGCACGGCTTCGGAAACGAGGAGTGTTGTGAACAGCTTTTTCACCCTCTCCGGACGCTTTGCGCCCATATTGAAACCGACAATCGGAATACATCCCGCCGCCATACCGATGACAACCGAAATTACAATCTGGAAGAACTTCATCACAATTCCGACAACAGCCATCGGTATCTGCGCATACTGCTCCTGCCCGAAAACAGGATCCTGCGCACCGTATTTTCGGAGCATATTATTGATTGCCGCCATTGCCGCAACAAGCGAGATCTGCGCAAGAAAGCTGCAAAGTCCGAGCGAAACAATCCGCCCGATGACGCTCTTTTTCGGAGCAAACGACGCCTTGTCGAGCTTTACGCTCTTTGTGCGGAACAGATACAGAACTGCCAGAACCGCCGTCAGCACCTGACCAATGACCGTTGCAACGGCGGCGCCCATCATGCCCCATCTGAAAACGAAAATGAAGATCGGATCGAGTATAACGTTTGCGAGCGCGCCGGCAAGCGTTGAAACCATTGCGAATTTCGGGCTTCCGTCCGCACGGATGACGGGATTCATTGCCTGCCCGAACATATAAAACGGGATTCCGAGCGTGATATAAAAGAAATACTCCTTTGAAAGCTTAAAAGTCTCTGCATTGACGCGACCGCCGAAAACAGTAATCAAAGCGTCGTCAAAAACAAGGTAAAGGACAGTCAGAACACAGCCCGCGGCAACCGTCAGAAGAATCGCGTTGCCGACGGAATGTTTTGCTTCATCCTTTTTCCCCTCGCCGAGGAGCCCGCTGACCATGGCGCAGCAACCGTCTCCAAAGCAGACCGCGATACCGAGCGCGATAACCGTCAGCGGAAAAACCACCGTGTTTGCGGCGTTTCCGTATGAGCCGAGATAGCTTGCGTTTGCGATGAAAATCTGGTCGACGATGTTATAAAGCGCGCCGACAAGCAGGGAAATGACGCAGGGAACGGCATACTTTCGCATAAGTCCCCCGACGTTTTCCGTGGCGAGGAAATTTTGTGATTGCTCCATATATGATACCTCCGTAAAAAAATAATGCGCAAGCCCGACGTCCGGACTTACGCATTTCTGCTACGCAACTACCTCATTATAGCATTTTCAAAAGGAAATTTCAAAGGGCATTTTCAATAAAAATCGTGCCCGTCTGCCTGCGATGAGTAAGAAAGTTTTACAGAGCGGCGAAAAATTTCTGCCGATCGGGTTTCCACTTTTACGAATAAAATGATAATAATTATCATTACCACTTGACAACCGCCGCAAAACCTGTTATACTTTATGGCGAAAAAACAAATCGCAAAGGATATAAAAGCTCATGAACATAACAAACGATATAAAATACATCGGCGTAAACGATTATAAAACAGACCTCTTTGAGGGTCAGTATAAGGTGCCGCACGGCATGGCATATAATTCATATGTGATAACGGACGAAAAGATTGCCGTTATGGATACGGTCGACGCGGGCTTTACGGACGAATGGCTTTCAAAGCTCTCGGCGGCGCTTGACGGTCGCTCGCCCGATTATCTCGTCATTCAGCATATGGAGCCAGACCATTCCGCCGGCATTGCGGATTTTCTCCGCGTTTACCCCGCCGCGACAGTCGTTGCAAACGCAAAAACCTTTGCAATGATTGATAATTTCTTCGGAGCGGGGCTTTGCCGGAGCAAGCTGACCGTCGAAAACGGCGGGACGCTCTCCCTCGGACGTCACACCCTCAATTTTGTCTTTGCGCCGATGGTTCATTGGCCGGAGGTCATGGTCACGTATGATTCGGAGGACAAAGTCCTCTTCTCGGCGGACGGCTTCGGCAAGTTCGGCGCGCTCGACGCGGACGAGCCATGGGCGGACGAGGCGAGAAGATATTATATCGGCATTGTCGGCAAATACGGCGCGCAGGTGCAGTCGCTTCTCAAAAAGGCGGCGGCGCTTGACATAGAAATAATCTGTCCTCTGCACGGGCCCGTTCTCTCCGAAAATCTTTCTTATTATATAAATCTTTATGACGTCTGGTCGTCGTATTCGGTTGAGAGCGAAGGGGTCTGCATTGCATATGCCTCTGTCTACGGGAACACAAAAAATGCGGCGCTTCTTCTTGCGGATGAGCTTCGTGCGGGCGGAGAGCAGGTCTCTGTCTATGACCTTGCGCGGTGCGATATGTCTGCCGCGGTTGCGGACGCCTTCCGTTACGGAAAGCTCGTGCTTGCCTCGCTGACGTATAACGGCGACGTTTTTCCGCCTATGCGTGAGTTTATCAATTGTCTTTCCGAGCGCGGCTATAAAAACCGCACTGTCGGACTGATTGAAAACGGCTCGTGGGCGCCGCTTGCGGCAAAAGTTATGCGCGGTATGCTCGAAGGCTGCAAAAATCTCTCGTGGACGGAAACAACCGTCACCGTGCTTTCCGCATTGACGGAAAAGAACAGGGAAGAGCTCGGAAAGCTGGCAAAAGAGCTCTGCGACTGATACCGCTTATCCAAAAAACAAAATCCCCGGGGCATTTGCCCGGGGATTTTTGGTTTTGAGAATCTGATTTATTTTGTTACAGTCCACGTGCCGTTTGCGTTTGCCGTTACAGTGCAGCCATTGCCGGAGTCCGCCGCCGTGACGCAAAATGCGCAATTGCGCGGGCTCGAAGAAAACATCCTTCCTGCGGCTATGCCGCCACGAATTCAGGAGCCCGGCGCAAAAGGCAGACAAAGGGCACAAAATTTTCATGCCCTTTGTCTGCCCCTCCGCCCGAAGGCGGAGAGGAGAAGAAATCAGTTGAGTGTAACGGTTGTGCCGTCAACTATAAGCGTTGCGTTTGTGTTCCAGCCGTCCATATCGAGCAGGAGAGACTGAACGTTTTCCGCTGTTATCTTTGTGCCGTTCTTTGTGCAGTTTGTGATTGTGATCGTGTATGCGTCGCTGCCGCCTGCGCTGAGCTGATAGCCGGCAGATGTGAATTCACAATCCTTTATAACCGTTTCGGAATACGGGCGGAGATACTGATAAGCGTTGAGACCGAGCTTGCAGTTTTCAAAGGAAACAAGGGAAATGCCGCTTGTGTAAGATGTCCAACCGTTGAGGGTGGAATTCTTTATTGTGAGCGTCGAACCAGAAACTGCCGCGTCGATATTGAAGGTATAGCCTGCAACGTCAATAACGCAGTCGTCAATGACGCTGTTTCCGGAGAGAGACCAGAACTGGATTCCGCGGAAAGCTTTTGTTATCTTTGTGCCTTTGAATACCGTTCCGCTGTTGCTTGCGCCTGTGGAAACCGTGATGGCGATATTGCCGTCGCCGATGTAATCAACGTTTTCGATTGTTGTGTTTGCGCCGTTGATGTTGAGCGTGCCGCCTACGCCGGCGGAGCCCGAGCCCTTGATTGTTACGTCTTTAATTGTTACGTCTGAGCTTCCGACGGAGACCTTATCGGCATTGATTGTCGATTTATCCTTGCCGGCGCCGGCGATTGTCGCGCCTGCGGAAATTGTTGTGTTTGAGTCAACGGAGACGCTTGAACCCGCCGCGACAGAAACGTTGCCGTTTATTTCCGTAACGGTTTCTCCATCCGGAACGAGCATGCTACCGAGCTTTTTATAGGCGTCTGCCGATTCAATTGTTCTGTCCACGGAGGGGCCGCAGACGTAGATGTCGCCGCTCATATCCGTATAAACGTTGTTTCCGCCGAAGTCGATACCGTCTATGTTGATATAGTCAAGGTCAATCATCGAGTTTTTGAGATTTTTGGCGGAGCCGAAGAAGTTGTTTGTGAGAGTGACTTTGACATTCGAATTGGAAAAATCAGCCGCCTGAATATGTATAAATCTCTGCGTTTCAGCTGCTGCTTTGAACTGACAGCCGTTTACGACGATTTCCGCGCCTTCAACGGGCGTAACCTGAACACAGTCCCACTGAGAACCGGAGAACTTACAGCCGTCGATGACGAGCTTGCCCTTGAGTCCGCTTGCATAAAGGTTTGACGCGTTGTTGTTCGCGTTTACGGGGCTTGCGAAGTTGACGTCCTTGAATGTGACGTTTGCGTCAGCCGATACGCTGACGGGATAACCGGAAATGACAGAATAGCCGTCGCCGTAAACCGTGAGGTCATGGCTGATATTGAGCTGACTGTCAAGGGCGATGTTCGATGTCAGGCGGACGCTCTTTCCTTCCGCGATTGCGGCTTTGAGTTCATCTGCCGTGCCGACGAACGTGGGATTTGCCGCGCCTTCGTCGTATTTATTGCCGTTTGAGTCATACTCGTGATTGAGCTGTGTTGCGTAAACAACGATTGTAATGCCGGAAAGCTGCTGCTTCATGTAGTCGTTGCCCGCCGTTTCGGACATTTTACCCTTGAGGTAAAGAACGTCGCTTGTCTGATTTGCGTTTTCGAGCTTGCCTTCAAATGAGTTGAGTGCAATCTCCGTGCCGTTTGCGTCGACCACCGAGAAGCTTATGACTTCAAGAAGCTTTGCGTCGCCGACAACGCCGTTGAGCGCGATGGTGTACTTGAGCGCGAGGTTACCGTTGTTCTTTATGCGGAATCCCTTNNCTGATGACAACCTTATATTTGAGAGCAAGGTCGCCTGCGTTTCTGATTTTGAAGCCTTCGAGACTGTATTCGCAGCCCGGCTCCCAGAGGATTGTTTCTCTGTTGTCCTGAGCTACCCATTTGAGCGAGCCTTCAAGCGGCTCTCCGTCCTCGCCTACAAGCTCAACGTCCAGGTTACCTGCCTGAATTGTGTTGACGCTTGCGCTTGCACTGTCTGTAAACCATGCAAAGGTCGAACCGATAAGCATTGAAACGCAGAGCACCATCGAAAGTACGCTGAGGAGCAATGCCTGTTTTGATGAGAATTTTTTCATGTCTTTCTCCTTTGTATTATTTTTTGCCGACGCGGGGGAAGGGAAACCGTCTCTGCGCCGGCAGGAGAGACGTTCCGCTCTGAATAATTAAAAAGTTCGCGCAGACATCACCGGTCTCAATAATGTCTGAACCGAAAGGTGATTACCCCCCATCATGCCTGCGCAATGCCCGACTGACCTGTGCCGGACGGAAAACGACTGCGGGGTACAGTCGGCGCCCGCCGGCAAATTTCAGGCGGATAAAAGGCACAAATGTTTTTATACCCTTTATCTGCCCCCGCTACATATAGCGGAGCGAAAAAGGAGATTATAATTCGTTTCTTTCCTGCTTTTGCAGGTGACTTGCGCCCTCGTAAAGATATCTGAGGTTGCGCTCGGTCGTCTCGCGATCCTCCCAGAGGATATATTCGCGTATAACCGATATAAAAAGGGTGACAAAAGGGAAGAGCTCGTCGGACTGGCAACCGAGCTCTTCGGAAATCAGCGCCGCAATCCGACGGTAAAAAGGCTTGAGCGTTTCGGCGCGGCGTTTGAGCTCCTTTCCGTATACCGGACTGCTGAGAACCTGATATATGACTCTTATATCCTTTTTGTATTCGTCCGCGCTGGCGAGAAATTTCTGGGCAAGGTCTTCAAAGGAGCCGATGTTCTCCGCGGCGCAGAAAAAGAGGTCGTTCGTTATGGAATAGAGACGGTTGTATGTCGCTTCGATGATTATTTCATCCTTGCTCTCAAAGCGGTAATAAAGACTGCTTGACGAGAGGTTGGTCGCCTTGTAAAACGAGCGCACGGACGCCTTTTCAAGCCCAGTTTCGGCAAGACTGCGGAAGCAGTCGTCCAGCACGGAATTTATGCTTTTTATATCTTTCTCCGGCGCTCTCATTTTTCCTCTCCTTTTTGCGCTTGTGTATCACACGCTCCACAATGCCCCAAAAATATTACTGTCAGACCTTCACAGCCTATCACAGCGAATAAATTATACAACAAAACCCATGATTTGTCAATATGTTCCCGTACATTTTTTGTTCATATATTGTGGAATTTGCGCGCGAGGCGGGGGAACGCGCGGCATAATTTGCCGTCGTCCGTCCCGGTATTTGCCCGATTGACCCGCAAAACGGAAGCATTTTTGCGAAAAACGCGGAAATATCGACCGCGAAAGCGGGAATATCGCCCGAAAATCCCCGAAAACCGCATTGACATTTGCCGCAAAAGGTGATAGAATAACACTCGTTCACTCGGAGGGCAAGTTATTCGCAGGAAATAACGCGCCGGATAAGGTGGCGGGTTGAAACACCCGTTTTCTTATCCGGCTTTTGTTTTTGTAAAGGAGAATTATCGTAATGGATCTGATCGGCGGCGATCTCAAAAAGCTGTATCTCAAATTTCTCTGCGCGTCATTCGGCAGCGCGCTTATATCAAGTATTTACGGAATTGTCGACATGGCGATGGTCGGTCGGTATCACGGCCCGGACGGCTCGGCGGCAATGGCTGTCATTGCGCCCGTGTGGAACATAGTATACGGGTTCGGACTTCTCATCGGCATAGGCGGTTCGGTGCTGTACGGCGTTATGCGCGGGACGGGCGGAGAGGAGCGTCGCGCAAACGGATATTTCACGGCGTCCGTTATCTTCGGCGGGGTGATATCCGCTGTGCTTCTCATCGTTCTTCTTCTCTGGGAAGAGCCGCTTCTCCGGTTTTTCGGCGCCGATGACAAACTCCTCCCGCTTTGCAAGGCATATCTGACCCTGCCGAAGGTGACCGCGCCGATATATGTTTTCATGAACATAATCTCGGCGTTTCTCCGCAACGATTCATCCCCCGGACTTGCCACAAAAGCGGTTATCGCGGGCGGCGTTTTCAACATTTTCGGCGATTATTTCTTCGTTTTCACGCTTGATATGGGCATTAAGGGCGCGGGAATCGCGACGGCAATGGGCGCGGCTGTGTCCGTTCTTATCATGCTTTCCCATTTCTTTTCAAAGAAAAACACTCTGCGACTTGTCCGCGTGCACAATCTGCCGGGAAAGCTCGTCAGAATATCGTCAAGCGGGCTCTGCTCGTTTATCGTCGACGTTGCGATGGGCGTTCTCACCGTACTTTTCAACCGTCAGATAATGAAATATCTCGATTCGGACGCCCTCGCCGTTTACGGCGTGATTGTCACCGTCAGCACGCTTGTTCAGTGCTGCGCATATGGCGTCGGTCAGGCGGCGCAGCCGATAATATCTCAGAATTACGGCGCGAAAAAGCCGGAGAGAATAAGAAAAATGCTCGGCTATTGCACTCTCACAGCCGCAATTGTCGGGGTCATATGGTCGGCGGCGTTCATGGCGATTCCGAACGTATTTATAAACCTGTTCATGAAGCCGACGGAGTCCGTGCTTGCGGTTGCGCCGGGGATGATACGCGTCTATGCGCTGTCGTTCATTCTTCTCCCGTTCAACGTCTATTCAACATATCATTTTCAGGCAATTCTCCGCCCGAAGGTCGCAATGACGGTCTCGGTCGCCAGGGGAATAGTGATAAGCGGCGCGCTGATAATGCTTTTGCCGGCAGTCCTCGGCGGCAGTGCCGTCTGGTGGGCAATGCCCGTGACGGAAGCGCTTGTCGCGGCTTACGTGATATTCAGCCTGATAAAGGAAAACAAAAAAGAGAAAATCCCGGGATGAGCGGGATTTTTTCATGAATAAAAATTCCATATCGGGAAAGACTGTCCGAAAAGGAGGTCTTTCGTCATATGAAAAATAAATTTTTAAGAATTTTTGTGTTTATTCTTGCCGCTGTCGCGGCGCTGTCGACGTTTTCCGCAGGTGCGGCATATGAGAGCGCCGAAAAAATAACCGTCTGCGGCAGGGGCGTTGTTTTTGCCGAGGCGGACAGAGCCTGCATATGCTTTTCTGTCGACACCGTATCGAAAAAAGAGTCGGACGCAAAACGTAAAAACGAAAAAGCCGTTGCGGCGATAAAAGAAAAGTTTGCATATGCGCAGGAGGAGTCATATTTTTCTTACGGTGACCCTGCCTGCGGCAGATATACGGTTTCCCGCTGTTTTACAATCGAAACGGACAACGTCGATTCCGTCCGCGAGATAACGGCGGAGCTTGAAAGTCTCGGCGCGAGCGGGATAAACTGCGTCAGATATTTCCTTTCGGACGCTTCGGACTATGAAAAGGAGGCGCTCCGCCTCGCCATTGAGGACGCCCGCGGAAAGGCGGAGTCAATTTCGGGAGGGCTCTTGCTTGCGGAAATAACGGAAAATTGTTGCTTTGTCAGCGAAGGGACGTGCGGCGCGGACGGAACAGTCTCCGTTGAATGTAACATCTCCTCCGTTTATGTAAAACCTTCTTTTCTCCGGGAAGAAAAGTAGGCACCGTTCTTTTCTTTGAAAAGAAAAGAAGGCAAAAGAAACTTTGGTTATTGGTTTTGCAAAAATTTTATAGAAAACAAGCAGAGGTGATTTTTCATCTCTGTTTTTGCTTTGAGCGAATGTTTTATTGCCCACACAAACGGGTATTTCAATGTAGGGGACGGGGCTCTTTGCCCCTCTCGGCGA
>DHMB01000048.1:0-370 GCA_002405565.1 Clostridiales bacterium UBA4653 | reverse complement strand
CGGCGAGGCCTGCTTGGCTTGCTTGCGCAAACCAGCAAATCCCGTCCCGTCATCCCGCCTTCATCGATATTCAGGCAAAAGAAGCTTTGGTTATTGGTTTTGCAAAAAACTTTTTAAGTCTCCCTCGCTGAGGGAAGTGACCGCAACGCGGTTTGGAGGAGCACTCCTTCAGTCACGACTTCGTCGCGCCAGCTTTCTCGAAGAGGAAGCCTTAAAGAAAAATGAGAAATTCTTGCCCACCCCAGTCAGCGCAGGGATAAAAGCTCCGCACAAAACATAATAACTCCGCGCGGAGCGCAGAAACTTGTCAAGATAAATAGACAAATTAAAGAGTTAATTTTTCAAAACATTCATTCGGAGTAAGGTAACC
>DHMB01000108.1 GCA_002405565.1 Clostridiales bacterium UBA4653 | reverse complement strand
GTGACTGAAGGAGTGCTCATTCCGCGCTCTCTTCTTTGCGAAATCTGCAAATCGCGTCCTTTTATGTACTTTCTTTTTTGAAAAGAAAGTACGAAAGAAAGCAATTCAGGCGGCACATCCTCCTGAAAGACCACCTTGAAAGTTCAGGGCGGGGCTTTTCTGCCACGTCGGCTTTACCAAAGCAAAGGCGGAAGTGCAGCTCGAATCTTAAAACGTTTTTTAATTGTGCGGGGCTTTGGTGTCAGCGGGGACGGAAGAAAACGAAAAAATTTTCTCTTGCAAATCCCTCTCCGACGCACTCTGTGCGCCACCTCTCCCTTGGGGAGAGGCTAAAAAGGAGCGCGAAACAATAATTGAAGTTTCTTTTGCCTACTTTTCTTTTCAAAGAAAAGTAGGTCAGGGGGTGGAGCGGTAGAGCCCGGAGAGAATCAGCCAGTTTGAATTGAACGGGCGCATGGCGTTCCAATAGCCGACGCCGAAAAAGCCGTATTCCTGCGGCAGGGCGAGCTTTGCCGTTATTGAGCGCGGATCCTCAAACCAGACCTCGTGCATGACGCCGTTTTTATAATAATTGAAATAAGGCGACTGTGCCGCTCCGTCAAATCTGATTTCGGCATTGTTTTCCGCGGCTATGCGCGGCGCGTCCTCATTTGAAATGAGAGTCGCGCGGGTTTCTCCCGATTTGTATGGCAACGCCCAATCGTAACCGTAGTTCGGGATACCCATGATAATCTTTTCCGGAGGGATTTCCGTGACGGCATAGTCAAGGACACGGCGCACGGAATTTATCGGCGCAACAGCCATCGGCGGGCCGTATGTATAGCCCCATTCGTAGGTCATCAGAAAAACCTTGTCTGCCGCTGCGCCGATTTTGTCATAAAGATGACCCTGATAAAGAAGTCCCGGCTGGGTGGCGGAGGTTTTCGGCGCAAGCGCGGCATAGACCGTATATCCGTAGGGACTCAGGGCGCGACGGGCTTTTGCAATGAAGTCCGCATAGGCTTCCGCGTCCGACGCATAGACAAATTCAAAGTCGATATCGAGCCCGCCGTAACCTTTTTCCGTCATTTCCGCGATGATTTCTCCGATGAGATTGTCCTCCGCTTCGGGAGATGAAAAAAGCTCGCTTGCAAGCTCATTTGAAAAGTTACCGCTTTCGGTGAGGGTTGAAAGGTGCATAAGCGGCATGACTCCGTAATCCTGACAGGCGGAAAGGAGAGCCGCGTCCGGAAGGGAAAGGAGCGTGCCGTCACCCGTGAACCCGTATGTAAACGGCGCAAGCGACGAAAGATACGGCAGGGTCTGCCGGAGAATACGTTCCTCGATGAAAGTGTAGGCATAGGCATATGAAAAATAATCCGCGACAGGCGTTTCGCCGAAGTCGATGACGAGCGTCTGCCCCGCGGAGAGCGGAACATAGCCGCCGCAGAGGGACGGATTGCGACGGAAAAGGTCATTCTGCGTTATACCGTAACGCGAGCATATCGAAAATATCGTCTCGCCTCTTGAAACGGTGTGAGTAAGCGTCGGCGAAAAAATCAGCAGGCATTGACCGACCGTCAGCGGATATGGCGGGGAGATACCGTTCCATTCGGCAATAAAAGCCGCAGTGACGCCGAATTTTTCCGCAATCGAATAGAGCGAGTCGCCCGCTGTAACTACGTATAAGGTCAAAAAAACACCCCTTTATAACATGGTTTATACCATATTATGAAGGGGTGAAGATTTCTGTTATCAGCCGACGTAAGTTATTGTTACGTTCGGGCAGCCTTTGAAGATTTCTGCTTCCTGAGCGCGGAACTTTTCGGGGATTGTTACGGTTTTGAGACCCGTGCAGCCTGAGAACGCGCCTTCGCCGATTGTTTCAACGGAGGAAGGAATGACGAGCGTTTCAAGCGATTCGCAACCTGAGAATGCGTTCGCGCCGATTTCCTTGAGCGTTGAGGGAAGTGTGAATTCCTTGAGACCCGTGCAGCACCAGAATGCCATATCGCCGATTGTTTCAAGACCTTCCGCAAAGTTGATTTTTTCAAGGTTGATTGCGCTGAAGAAAGCAATCGAATTTATAACCTTGACCGTTCCGGGGATTGTGAGCTCTTTGACCGAAGTCAGTCCCTGCTGAGCGCCGATGTTTCCGAGAACGCCGATAACGGTTACGTTGAAATACGAGTCTTTATATTTGTATGTCGAAGGAATGACGAGGGACTCGTCCTCTCCGTAATACTTGTTTATTTCAACATGGGAGAAGTTGCCGTTTTCATCGCGGACGACTCTGTAAAGGAAGGCGCCGTCTTTGACTTCTTTATATTTATCGAGGTCGGGTGCTGTTGTTTCCGTTCCGGTTGTCGTCTCCGTGCCGGATGTCGAGCCGGAGCCGTCTGTCGAGGCGGTGGTCGTCGTGTTGACTGTCACATCCGGAGGATCTATGGGATCCTTTCCGCATGACGCCGCAAAAGCTACTACGAGAGTAAGAACGAGAAATAAAGCAATAATCTTTTTCATATATTTATCTATCCTTATAAGTTATTTAAGCCGGAAGCTCGTGTGCTTATAAATAATATCACAAACAAAGGATTTTGTCAAGGAAGTTAACCAAAAGTTAAAATATGATCGGGAGGGCGGAGCATATGGCAGAGGCGAAAAAATCAGCTGTGACGGCGATTATCGGGGCTTTTTGCGTGCTTATCGGGATAAAATATTTTTTTGCACCCTGCGCGCCGTTTATAATCGGATTTGCAGTGTCGACGGTTTCCGTAAAAGCCGTGAGAAGGCTCGGCGTAAAAGGGGAAAAGGCGGGGAAAAGGCTTGCCGCCGCTTTTTCCGTATTGATTTATTCCGTTTCGATTGCGCTTCTCGCCCTTCTCGGGAAGCTGATATACCGCCAGATAAGCGAGCTTTATATCGCCTGGTCGCGCGACGAGGGGAAGATAATCGGGCTGATAAAAAAGCTCCGTCTTGTGCCGGATTTTATATCAGAAAAGCTGTTTCCGGGCTTTTCGGAGGACGCGGGAGAGACGCTTTCGCTCATAATAAAAAGTCTGACGGAAAAGCTTTTTTCCGCGTTTTCGTCATTTCTCGGAAAGGCGGCGGCGCAGGTGCCGTCCGCGCTGTTTTTCTCTGTCGTCGCTGTTTTTTCGGGAATTCTGTTCTGCTTCTGCTATGACAGTCTGCCCCGATTTTTCGGAAAATATTTTCCTGAGGGAAAGCTTGGGCGGGGAATGACGGCGGCTGTGATGAAAACGGCGAAGAGCGAGCTTCTGATATCATTTCTGATTTTTTCGGTGCTGTATCTCGGCTTTTCGCTTGCGAGGGTGAGATATTCGCTCGCGCTTGCGCTCATTACGGCAATTTTTGACGCGCTCCCCGCAATCGGCACGGGGATAGTTCTTGCGCCGTATGCGGCGGTGATGTTTTTTACGGGCGAAAGAAAAACGGCAATAATATTGCTCATCCTCTGGGCGGTGACGTCCCTTGCCAGGCAGCTGACCGAACCGAAACTCGTCGGCGAGGGGCTGGGAGTGCCCGCGGTGGTCTCGCTTTTCGTGACGTACGCCTGCATAAAGCTGTTCGGGGCGGCGGGAGCGCTTGTCTCTCCCCTGCTTTTGACGGTCGCCTCTGTATATATCGGGGCCGGGAGGGAGAAAAAATGAGGGCGACGCGATTTTCTGTCCACCCTTTTGCCGCGGCGGGGATATTTCTCCTGCTTTTTGCCGTGCCGCGGGCGCAGAGCTTTGCGGTCATAACGGTTACTGTCCTGCATGAGCTCGGGCATGGGACGGCGGCGCTCCTTCTCGGAAAAAGGATTGAAAAAGTAACTCTTATGCCCGTCGGAATAAGCATGAAGATAAACGCGGCGGCGTCATATTACGAGGAGATACTGATAGCCTTTGCGGGCCCGTTTGAGAATATCATCCTCATTCTGCTTTCCCCGCTTCTGCCGTGCGGCGGTGCGGTGCGGCTTTTTTCCCGGATAACCCTCATATTAAACCTCCTCCCCATGGCGACCCTCGACGGCGGACGGATACTTTCGGCGCTGATATCTCTTGCGTTCGGCGAAGGCGCGGGGGAAAAGGCGGTGAGGTTTACGACCTCCGTTTCACTGTTCTTTTTATGGATACTTGCCGTCTATATCTTTTTCTATACGGCGGAAAACGTCACCCTTCTGATATTCTGCACATATCTTTTTGCGGGATATATTGCGTCGAAGGGGATTGAATAATTCTGCGGGATGTGATATAATAAATCATCCTGCCGAAGGGCAAAAGGAGATGATTTTATGAAAGACGAACTTACAAGAAGAATAAACGAGCTTGCTCATAAAGAAAAATCCGAAGGATTGACGGAGGAAGAAAAGGCGGAACAGACAAAGCTCCGCAACGAATTCCGTCTCCGTTTCCGCGCGAGCTTTGCGGGTCAGCTTGAAAACACCGTCATAAAGCGTCCGGACGGAACAATCGAAAAGCTGTCCGATATAAGAAAAAAAGAGGACAAATAACGCGGCGGCGGTGAATATTCACCGCCGCTTCTGCCATTCTGGCAATGTGTTGAAAAATTCATATTTTATATGGTATAATCAAAAAAAGGCGGAATAACTCCGCGCCCATGACGGAAAATAATATCGGAAAGGAATTGCGGACTATGAAAAAAATACTTATGATTGCGCTTTCGCTTGTGCTTCTGATATTCGCGCTTGCGCTTTGCGGCTGCGGAAAAACGCAGGACGAAACGGACAGAGAAAAGCTCCTTGCGGCGGCATACAAGCTTTCAAATGACCCGAACGTCCCGAAAAGGGAAGAGGGGATATATGAAGAAAAGATCGGGAAATATACCGTCACAAGCGCGTTTGACGCAGACGGAAAGCTGATAAAGCAGACATACAGCACGCTTTCCTCCGATCGCCGGATCTATCATGAATACTCATATGACGGAGACAAGGTTTCCTCCATGACGCGCTCAAACGGGGGCTATAAGGAAACGAGATATTATTCTTATGACGAAAGCGGAAAAATGACCGAGCGGAAGATTGTCCGTTCCGGCGGGAATCCGCTTTTTGAAAGATACGAATATGACGAAGAGGGCAAGGTCATCCGGATTTCATATACCTACGGCGAGGAAGCAGACCCCCTCTATTACGGCGAATTTGTTTATGATGAAGCCGCGAGAAAAATCACCGAAACGGAAAAATACAGCTCCGGCGAGAAAAAAAGCGTGACCGAAAGATATTATGACAGCGACTGGGACATAACCAAAGAGGAAAAGACAAGCGAAATTACAGGCACCGAATATATAATCGAATATCAGAAAAACGGGCAACAGAAGCGGGCGGTGCGCTATCCCGACGAGCTTTCTTCATCGAGAAACTACATGATTGAAGAGGACGAAAACGGCAGTGTCGTCAAGTACACGGTATATTCAATCTACGGTTCCGTTGAAAAGGTGTTTGCCTATGAGCACGACGAAAAGGGAAGAATTATAAAAAGTGAGACCTACGGCTCGGACGGTGCGCTTGTATCATATTCGACGCAGGAATGGAATGGCGCTGGATATATGACGTCGGGAAAGACGTACTCTGCGGATGGCACGCTCCAAACAGAGAATATTTATTCCGGAACGTCGTCCGATTATCGTGGCGGCGCAAAGATAAAGAGCCTTGAATATTATCCGGGAGGCGGAGTCAGACTTTGCACGGAATATAATGAAAGCGGCTACGCAAAGAAGGAAACGCATTACGATGAGAGCGGCGCCGAGACAGGATACACAATCATCGAACGCAACGAAAACAATCACAGAACGGGCGAAAAGCAATACACTCCGCAGGGGGTTATACGTCATGCATACGAATTTCCGGGGCTTAGCATAGAAGGCACTCTCACGGAGACGAAGGAAATGTTTTATGACGGAAGCGGAAATCTGACATTTTATTCGCTCTTTGAATATAACGAAAACAATCTGCTTGCCGTCAAAAAGACGTATTCGGCGGACGGCACGCTCGTTTCCGAAAGCGAATACACCGGCGGAACGGACAGAAACGTCACAAAAGAGACGCAATACGGCTATGGCGGCGCGGTTGAAAGCGTAACCGTTTACGGCTATAACGAAAGCGGCAAGAAAATTTCGCAGAAAAAGTATAACGGAAGCGGCATTATCCGCAGTGCAATCGAGTTTGACGGCACGGGCGGCGAGGACATAAACACAATCACGCGGGAAGAGGTATACAGTATTTCCGGCGAGCTTGAAGCCGTCTATGTTTATGAATATAATGACGCGGGATTCAGAATTGCCGACAGTGAATACAGTCCGGCAGGCATAATCAGGACGAGGAAGGAATATTCCGGCGACAGCCTTGATTATTGGAGTCATATGATGAAATGTATCATCTATGACGAAGAGGGCAAAAAATCAACAACCTATGCCTATGAATACAGCGAAAAAGGTTTCCGCAGGATTGAAAGAATATATAATTCGGCGGACGTTTTGCAGACGGTGATCGAATACACGGGCGAAACGGACAGCTATTGGAATTCCAGAATAAGAGAAGAATATTATGACGAAAACGGCGTTCTTGACGGATATATCGTTTACGAACGTTCGGGCGACGGAAACGACGTTGCAAGAGAATATGACGGAAGCGGCGTGCTCTGCATGATGTATGAATATGTTGACGGCGCGCTTTACAGAGTCACGGAATACAATCCGGACGGAACCGTTAAAAATGTTGAAACGTATTGAACAAACAAAGCCCCTGCCGGAAGGCGGGGGCTTTGTGGTTTATTTGCTTCTGCGAGGGGGCGAGCCAATCAGTTCGCAAACGGGTCTACATATATTCTCCAGTATATGTTATCGCTTTCTGTTTTATTGCGAAGCATTTCCGCCATTTCCTCCGGAGAATATTTTTCAAGGTAAAGGAACCAAGTAAAAATGTCCTCTTTCCAAGACCATCCTTGTGGATTTTCAAATACAACGCTTGTCAGCTTCTCGCATCCGGAAAAAGCATTTGAACATACAGACGTTATAGATTTTGGAATTGTAAAGCTTTCGAGCTGTACACAATCAAGGAAGGCTCCGTCAGCGATGGTTCTTTTGATGGAGTCGTTACTGTCTGCTATTCCAAAAGATTTCAGATTTGAGCAGTTGGCAAATGCGCCTTCTCCTATCCAAGTTACACTTGCGGGTATTTTCACCTTTGATAAGTTTTCGCAATTTGCAAAGGCTTTTCTATCAATTGTTTTAATGCCTTCGGGAATGGTTACCTCCGTCAGATCCGAACGACCGGCAAATACAGATTGATCAATTCGATAAATGCTACCATTGTCCGGGATTGTAAAGTTTTCGCCTGCCCAAATGAGGTTTTTGTCGTTTTTTATTATTAAGCAGTTTCCGCTGCATTGATAAGTGCTGTTATTCTCATCAACGGCAATGGATTTAACGGTTATTTGCGTTAACCCTTTTATGGAAGTTACGCTTGCGGGAATTGCGAGGCTGTTTATCACGGTGCCGAGACTGTCGTTTGAAAAGTCTATAATTGTGACCGGTTTTCCCTTATATTCTTCGGGAATAACTATGTTTTCATCCTTACATTCGCCCAAGCTGACCATATAGGTATCGTTATTGCCTAGCGAATAGGCAAGTCCCTTGCTTCCGGAACTGCCGCACGAGGCGAGGAAAGCGCAACATATGACAGCAAGAATGATTGTTGTCAATGCTAAAAATAATGAACCTGTTTTTTTCTTGAACATAATAAAGCCTTTCCGTGTACTGTCAAACGTGCACACCTGCGTTCTGCAATACACATAAAATTGTCATAATTCTTCAATCAGAGCCGGAGGCGTGCATAATTTCACGCTCTGTCAATTATTACTATACTATAGTATTTGATATTTGTCAATATAAAATGGCAAAATAGTATATAAATAATTGACATTGAGGTGGCGGATAAGCATGCTTAATGAGAACATAAAAAGGTTGCGCGAGGCGGGCGGGATGACACAGGTTGAGCTTGCGGAGAAGCTGTCTGTTACAAAACAGGCAGTGTCGAATTGGGAAAACAATAATATTATGCCGTCTGTCGAGATGGTTGTTTCAATTGCAGATTTGTTTGGGGTAACTGTTGATTATCTTCTCGGCAGAGCGGAAAAAAGGTTTATCTGTGTTGAAGGCTTGACAGACACGCAAATACAACACATAAATTCTCTTATAAAAGACATATTGAAATAACTGCTTGGTAATTCAGAATAAAAAAACGCGCACTGCAAGCCATGACCTTGCGGTGCGCGTTTTTTTATATTATGACTCTTTCTTTTCCTCGTCCTCATCTGCGGGAGGATCCAGCAGGCAGACGACGGTTTTTTCAATCCTGTGATCTTTGATCTCCGTAACCTTTATTGAAAGGTGTTCGGTTTCGGCTGTCAGGGTCGTGCCGTCCTCTGGGATTGTGCCGATTATGCCCATGACGTAACCGCCGAAGGTGTCGCAGTCGCTCTCTTCTTCAAGCGTTATGCCGAGAGCCTCGACAACGTCATCCATCGGCGCGCTACCGCTTATTTTCCACGTTTTCGAGTCGATAGGTTCGATATCCTTTTCGGGTTCGGCGTTTGCTTCGGTGTTTTCTTCAAGATCGCCGACGATACATTCGATGAGGTCTGTCATTGTGACAATGCCGCTCATGCCGCCGTATTCGTCGAGAACAACCGCAAAATAATTGTGCGTCTTTTTCATGTTCTTGAAAAGGACGTCGGCTTTGACGGCTTCCGGAACGAGATATGCGGGCTTGACAGCCTCTTTGAGCACGTTTTCGCGGCTCTTATCCGTCAGACGGAAATAATCCTTTGCGTTGAGCACGCCGATAACGTTGTCGACGCTTTCCTCGCATATCGGGAAATACGTGTGACGGCTCTCGTGAATGGTCTCTTCCCATTCCTCTGCGGTTTCGTCCATCCAGAGAAGGGAGATTTCCGTGCGGTGAGTTGCGATTTCGTCCGCTGTGAGGTCGTCAAACTCAAACACGTTCTGAATGAGCTCTTTTTCCTCAACGTCGATTGCGCCCTTTTCACTGCCGGCGTCGACCATCATTCGGATTTCCTCTTCCGTCACCTCGTCTTCCTCTGCGTTCGGGTCAATGCCGAGCAGGCGGAGGACGCCGTTTGTCGACACTGTGAGAAGCCAGACGATCGGCGCAAAGATTATCGAAACAAAACGGAGCATGCCGGACATTCCGAGGGCAAGCTGTTCTGTCTTTTTCATTGCGAGTCTCTTCGGGACAAGCTCACCGAATATGAGGGTAAAGTATGAAAGGATGAGCGTTACGAGGATGACCGAAACGGAGTTTATAAAGCTTTCAGAGAAGTACCCGCCCGGCTTATAAAGCCATTTGACTATATAATGCGCAAAGTTATCTGCCGCGAAAGCACTTCCGAGGAAGCCTGCGAGCGTTATCGCAACCTGAATTGTCGAAAGAAACTTTGCGGGCTGTTCCGTCAGCTTCGAAAGCTTTTTCGCTCTTTTGTCGCCCTTTGCGACGAGCTGATCGAGCTTTGTGCCGTTCATGGAGATGACGGCAATTTCCGCGCATGCGAAAACGGCATTAAGGAATATCAGAAGTATCTGAAAAAGTATCTGCAGGATAAGCGTGTTCCCGCTGCCGTCGGCTGTCGAAGCGGACGCGTCGAGAAGGACGGGTGTTATAAGATTGGATAAGGGATAAGGGTCTGACATAAAAAATGAATTCCTCCGAGAAATTTTGTTATGTGGATTTTTCTGTGAAACGCAAAAAAGCATAGCCCGTTTGCCTCACAAAAGTGAGCGGGTTATGCTGAATATCTGTCCGAATATGTACTTCGGTAAGGACTGTCGCCCGTACTGCTTTCCACTCTGAAAAATCCTTTCGATAAATCGTAATTAAGCAGATTATATCATATCTAAAAATCCGTGTCAACGGGTAAATGACCGCAAAAAAGCGGAAAATCCCGCAAAAAAGCGGGATTTTCGGAGTTTATCGTTTCTTCTTTTTGTTTTTCACGGTTTTTCCCCATTTATTGCAGAGGGAGTTTATCTGATTTGTCAGCTGCATGAGCTCCTTGCTCTTCATCCCGCGCGATCTTTCGATCAGATCGGAAAGTCGCACGCCGGCGGCGAAGAGCTTTGTCCATGCGACGGACGTCTTGTTCTTTGCGGGGAGCGCGGTGCGCTTCTGGAGCTTTTGCATGTTGCCGGGGTCATAGCAGACGTCGCTCAAAAGGTCATAGCAACCGCCGCTGTAAGGCGCGACGGCTTTTATCAGCAGCTTCTGCCCGACAGCCTTTGCGTATGCTTCGCAGGCGGTGTCGTCGCCGTGGTTGACATAGACTCTGCGCGGGCGGTTTTTCATCGAGCCGAGCCAATGAAGCAGCCCTTCCTTGTCCGCATGGGCGGAAATGCCGTCCAGTCGGTCTATTTTCGCCGCGACGTTTATTTCCTCGCCGAGAATGTTTACGGTCTTTTCGCCGTCGAGCAGTCGCCTGCCGAGCGTCCCTTCAACCTGATAACCGATGAAGAGAACCGTACATTCCTTGCGCCAGAGATTATATTTGAGGTGATGACGTATTCTACCCGCCTCGCACATTCCGGACGACGCGATTATAACCTTCGGCGTCGGGTCTGTGTTTATCGCCTTTGAGTCCTCCGTCGTAACGCTGACGTGCAGACCGTCAAAGGTTATCGGGTTTATGCCGCGGGAGAGCAGAGCGAGGGTTTCCTCGTCATAATAGTCGCGCATATCGGGCGAAGCATAGATTTTTGTCGCTTCGACGGCGAGCGGGCTGTCAAGATAGACGGGAAAATCATATTTTACAGCA
>DHMB01000035.1:5167-6334 GCA_002405565.1 Clostridiales bacterium UBA4653 | reverse complement strand
CACGGGATTTTAAGTCCCGGGCGTCTGCCAATTCCGCCATTCCGGCACGTTTTCCGCTACCTGCCTGATTATGATATCACAAAAGACAGCGTTTGTCAATAAATTTTTTCAAATATTTGCCGACATTTTTCGCGTTCAAGTCAAAACCCCTGAAATGTTGGCCCATTTCAGGGGTTGGCATACAATATCCGCCCCGGCCTGTCAACATTTCCCCCTCAGTTGCCGCATTCAATGCTTATCTCATTGAATATCTTCAGAATATCGCCGACCTCGGTGTCTTTTTTCTCTTCCCCGCTCCTGTCGATGACGATATGCCCCTTATCAAGCATAATGAGCCTGTCGCCATATTCTGCGGCATAGCGAAGATTATGAGTCACCATCATTGCCGTCAGATTTTTTTCTCTGACGACTTTGTCCGTCAGCTCCATAATCACATCCGCCGTTTTCGGGTCGAGAGCGGCTGTATGCTCATCAAGGATGAGAAAATCTATCGGCTTCATCGTCGCCATTATCAGCGCGACTGCCTGTCGTTGTCCGCCCGAAAGCGCACCCATTTTGACATTCAGCTTGTCTTCGAGCGAAAGCCCGAGATGAGAGAGCTCTTCCCTGTAAAATTCGCGTCTCTGCTTGTTTATCCCGCTTGAAAGCCCGAAGTTCCCGCCTTTGCAGTCGGCAAGGGACATATTTTCAAGCACAGTCAGCTCCGGACAAACGCCGAAAGCGGGGTTCTGATACACCCTGCCTATAAATGCGCAACGTTTGTATTCCGAAAGGCGAGTAATGTCCTTTCCGTCTATGAGAATACGCCCTCCCTCAACGGGTATGCTGCCGCAGATAATATTCAGCATTGAGGTTTTTCCGCTACCGTTACTGCCGACAATCGAAACGAACTCCCCGGTTTTAACAGTCAGGTTGAAGCCGTCAAAAACGCACATTTCCGTAACGGAGCCGGGATTATATATCTTTTTTATATTTTCAAGTGTGAGCATTGGTCTTCGCCCCCTTTGAGAAAATGCGTTTTTTCTTCGTTCCGCCGATGACAAGTATAATAAGGAAAAGCACCGCCGTTTC
The DNA here is from genome assembly GCA_002405565.1 of Clostridiales bacterium UBA4653. GTDB lineage: Bacteria > Bacillota > Clostridia > Oscillospirales > CAG-272 > CAG-841. The sequence continues at coordinate 5,263 of DHMB01000035.1, read as the reverse complement.
CAGCTTCATAAGGTTTGCGGGCAAGCCGAGCGATATTGAAAGCTGTATGCACGCTTTATAAATGATACTGCCGACGGCAACCGCCGTTGTTCCTTT
>DHMB01000035.1:0-5106 GCA_002405565.1 Clostridiales bacterium UBA4653 | reverse complement strand
GAACCGCCGTTGTTCCTTTTACAAAATCAAGGCGTTTGAATATCGTTGTACCGATGATAACCGTCGCAAGCCCGAAAACGACCTGCCCAGTGCCTATCGTCGATGAAAACGCTCTTGTCTCATGGCAAACGAGACATCCGGCAAAGCCAATGAGCGCATTTGCGATGACAAGCCCGATTATCTTCATTCTGCCGGTGTCCTTTGCGAGCAACGTGACAAATCTGCCGTTGTCGCCAGCGGCGCGGAGAAGAAGCCCGTTTTTGGTTTTCAGATAAGCGTCGATTGCGAATTTGAAAATCACAAGAAGGATAAAAGAGATAATCAGTTTTCTCCAGAGCGTCGGTATTCCGCCGAATATCGCCATTGTCGGCTTCGCCGTAAATATCGTATCGATGTCTCTGCCGATGCTGAGGTTTGCCCCCGCAAGCTGAAGGTTTATCGAAAACAGCCCTGTCATAGTTATAATGCCGGCGATAAGATCGCGCACGCCGAGACGGACGTGTATAATGCCCGTGAAAAGCCCCGCAAGTGCGCCTGCGGCGATTGATATGAGCATTGTCAGATAAGGGTTTACGCCGTTTGTCAGGCATACGGCGGTAACCGCCGCGCCGAAGGCAAAGCTGCCCTCTGCCGTCATATCGGGAAAGTCAAGTATTTTATATGTTATATACATTCCGAACGATATGAACGCATATATAAAGCTCTGCGTCAGCGTTCCCGCTATAAGCTCGATTATCTCCATTTTGTTTCCTCTTTTATATTATTTTCCGCATTCCGTAGCGGAAGAAGCAACGTCCGCAGGAACTGTTATTCCGAGGCGCTCCGCCGACTTGCTGTTGACATAATAGCTGAAATCCTTGACGGTCTCATAAGGCATATCGGAAGCCTTTGCTTCGCCTTTGAGTATCTTTGCCGCCATTTTGCCCGCGCTCTTGCCGAGCTCTATATAATCGATTCCGGCAGAAGCGACGCAACCGAGAACAACCTGCTCGATTTCGCTGCCGTATACAGGAATTCCCGCCTCGTCCGTCTTTTCAAGTATTGCGGGGAGAACTTCAACGACCGTATTGTCCGTCAGGTTTGTGAAGCAGTCAACGCCCTTTGCGATTATCGTATCGACAGCCTGCGTGACCTGGCTCTGTTCCGTAACGCCGACGACCTCAAGCTCAAAGCCGTAATCCTTGACGGCGTTTTTGTAAAGCTCGATAGTCGAAACGGAGTTCGGCTCGCCGAGCGTATAGATTATGCCGATTTTCTTTGCGTCGGGCTGCATTTTGCGGATAAGCTCAAGCTGCGCCGTAACGGGGAGCAGATCCGAAATGCCCGTAACGTTGCCCTCTGTCAGCTTTGCGCCGACAGGATCCGAAACTGCGATGAAAACGACGGGAATATCTTTATCCTCTGCCGCCGCAAAGCAGGATATTGCGGAGTTTGTCGCAATGCCGACCATCATCGCAACGTTCTTTGCGGAAAATCCGCTTGATATCTGGCTGATGATCGAAGGATCGCCGGAAGCGTTCTGATAATCAATCACAAAATCTTTTCCTTCGACAAGTCCCGCTTCTTTAAGTCCTTCGATGAAGCCTTCGCGGCAGTTGTCAAGGGAGCCATGCTGGGCGAGCTGGTTTATCCCGATGACGGGAACTTTCTTTTCCCCGCAGGATGTTGCAAGGAGCATTGCCGCTGCAAGCATAACAGCCGCAAAAATCACAGATAAAACTTTTTTCATTTTCTTTTCCTCCGAAAATATAATAATTTTATCATAGAAATGACTGAACGAATAAAAAAGAGCCTTATCCCAATGAAAATTGGGACAAGACTCTGTGTCCTGCGTTGCCACCCAAATTGGCAAAATAAATTTGCCCGGCTCTGCGACGTACTGTCATACGTCCCGCACTGTAACGGTTGCGCTCCGTCGGCTACTACTTGCAAAGGCTTTCGCGCCGCCCTCATAAGTCCATTCACATTGCGTTTATCTGCCGCGATTTCACCATCCGCGACTCTCTGAAAGACAACCTGCAAAGCTACTACTCTTACTCGTCGGTTTTCTATGATGTACGCATTATATCGCGCCTTTTGTGGTTTGTCAATAGGTTTTTTCAAATTTCCGAAAAAAACTTTTTCCGCCCGCCTTTTCCCCTTTTGATGTTTACAATCGCCTTCTTATATGATATAATATCGGCACAAAAATGTTTTTTGCAGGAGAAGAATTATGAGAAGAACGGCATATCCCCGCCCGGAGCTTGAAAGAAAGAACTGGGAAAACCTCTGCGGCGAATGGGAGTTTGATTTTGACTTCGGAAGATCGGGAAAAGAGAGCAACATTCTTGAAAAGGAATGGTTTGATTATAAAATAGAAGTTCCCTTCTGTCCGGAGAGCAGGCTTTCCGGAATCGGGCACAAGGACTTTATCCCCGCCTGCTGGTACAGAAGAAAATTTGAATCGAAAAAGCTCGGCGGCGACAGGCTCATCATAAATTTCGAAGCCGCATGCCACAAAACGGAGGTCTTTGTCAACGGTAAATCCGTCGGCACGCACACGGGCAGCTATACGCCCTTCTCATTTGATATAACGGAATACGTCTCAGAGGGAGAAAACATCCTCGCCGTTTATTGCGAAAGCGACGTCAGAGACGGCACCCAGCCGACGGGCAAGCAGAGCGATAAGTTTGCGTCATACGGTTGCTATTACACCCGTTCGACCGGTATCTGGCAGCCCGTCTGGCTCGAAAGAGTCCCCGCTGTGCACCTCGTCGATATAAAGCTCGATCCGGACGTCGACAACAGCGTCCTCTTTGTCCGCGCGAAGGTCGCCGGAAAAGGAGAGAAAAAGGTAACTCTCGAAGCCTCGCTTGCCGGAAAAAAAGCCGGAAAAGCAAAGGCTGTGACGACGGGAGACTATGTCCGCGTTGCCCTGCCGATAGACAAGCTCGCTCTCTGGAGCATAGAAAACCCGACCCTCTACGACCTCGACATAACCGTTTCCGGAAAGGGCGGCGAGGATAAAGTCCGTTCTTATTTCGGAATGAGAAAGGTTGAGCTTGACAAAACCCGCCTGCTGATAAACGGAAAGCCCGTCTTTATGCGTCTCGTGCTCGATCAGGGCTATTACCCCGAAAGCGTTTATACCGCGCCGACAGACGACGCATTTATAAAGGATATAAAGCTGGCGCAGTCTATGGGCTTCAACGGCGCAAGACTTCATCAGCGTGTTTTCGAGCGTCGTTTCCTCTATGAAGCGGACAAAAACGGATATATCGTCTGGGGAGAATACGCAAGCTGGGGCTTTGACCATACGCGCGACGACGCCCTGCATTATTTCCTTCCCGAATGGATTGAGGCAATGGACAGAGATCATAATCACCCCGCTCTGATCGGCTGGTGTCCGCTCAACGAGACATGGGACATAAAAGGTCGGCAGCAGAACGACGGCTTTCTCGCCGACGTGTATTATGCAACAAAGCGTCACGACCCTTCCCGCCCCTGCATAGACACAAGCGGAAATTATCACGTTGTCACCGACATATACGACATTCACGACTACAATCAGCACGTCGACGCTTATCACCGCCGCTATGACAGCTTTGAGACGGAGGAGGGTGTGTTTGAGAATATGGCAAAGCGCCAGAGCTACGGCGGTCAGCCTTATTTCCTCTCCGAATACGGCGGCATCCGCTGGACTGACAGCGAGGACGGCTGGGGCTACGGAGACGCGCCGGCAACCGTTGAAGAATACGTTGAAAGATACTGCTCCATGAACGAAATTCTCCGCTCAAATCCGAGAATATGCGGCGTTTGCTATACGCAGCTTTATGACGTCGAGCAGGAATGCAACGGTATCTTCCGTTTTGACAGAAGCGCCAAATTCGATAAAGAGTGTCTTGAAAAAATGAGAAAATCAATGGCAGACAAGGCTGCTTGCGAAGAATAATTTATTGCGGACGGAGATTTTCGGCAAAAAATTTCCGTCCGCACACTTGTTTTTTGCGATTTTTGCGTGTTTTTGTGCACTTTTTCACAAAAAACGCCTTTTTGGATTGTAAATTTATATAGATTTACAGTTGACAAATCGCATGCTATGGTTTATCATAGTGTCATCATTCATTTGAAAGGCGGCAAGCGAAATGTTCAAAGCGACTTGTATGAGCAATATGAATAATTTCTCAGCGGTTCAGTCGGCTGATTTTTCGTCGCGCCGCAACGGTTCCCTCGCAATAATTATGGACACAGTTATATCTGTGTCCATTTCTTTTGTCCTCGCGCTAATTTCCGTCATTTCCATTTGGGGCATTACAATTATTGAAAAACCGAAAACGTTTACCTCAGGGTCTTGTTTTTGATATCTTTTGTATATTCAAAAACGGCTTTGCGGCAAACGCAGAGCCGTTTTTTTATATAAAATTTTACGCCGCAAAGTGCGGCAAAAGGAGAAAATCAATATGAAAAAATTCGTTAGCTTCGCTCTTGCGCTGATGATGCTCGCCATGGCGGCGTTCGCATTCGCTTCGTGCGGCGCAAAGGAAACAAATTATGCTGCAAACAACACCGAGTTCTATATCGGCGCTTCCGGCCCCCTTACAGGCGGCGCTGGTGTTTACGGTCAGGCTGTCAAGAACAGCGCGCAGATGGCTGTTGACGAAATCAACGCCGCAGGCGGTCTGAACGGCGTCAAGTTCAAGTTCGTCATGATGGACGACGTTCACGACGCGTCAAACGTCGCAACAAACTACACGACAATGTATGAAGCGGGCATGCAGGTTTCGCTCGGTTGCGTAACAACGAAGCCCTGCCTCGAATTCAAGGCGCTTTCTCATGAGGATAACGTATTCTTCATGACGCCCTCCGCAACGGCAGACGCCGTCGTTGAATACGACAACGCATATCAGATGTGCTTCGCAGACGAAAAGCAGGGCGTTACGGCGGCTCAGTTCGTAAGCGAAAATTACAAGGGTCAGACAATCGGCATGCTTTATAAATCCGATGACGAATATTCAACGGGTATCCGCAAGCAGTTCCTTGCAAGCCTTGACAAATCGATAACGGTTGTCGAAGCAAGCTTCTCCGGCGACACCGTCGCTTCCTTCGCTTCCCAGATAGCAGCTCTCA
>DHMB01000073.1:22127-22265 GCA_002405565.1 Clostridiales bacterium UBA4653 | reverse complement strand
ACATATAGAGGGTAAGCCGAGCCTTTTATTTTATCGCCGATAGTGGCCGCATTTTCAATTATGTGCTGAAGCACCTCGCTTGCCTTGAAGTAAACAAAGTAATAAAGCCCGAAAAAGACGAGCGATATGAGCACTGTT
>DHMB01000073.1:8173-22073 GCA_002405565.1 Clostridiales bacterium UBA4653 | reverse complement strand
ACAAAGCTCTTGTTTTTCAGCTTGACGCTCACCTTTGCGACAACCCATCCGAGGAGGCACGAAAGAACAAGAACGAAAAGCGAAACGCTGACGAGCAGCATTATCCCGCCGACTACACTTGCAACCGTCACGCCTGCGAAAATGTTATAAACAATGACCGCGGGGATGATTACTATTGCCGAAAACGAGAGACCGATAAGGTAAACTCCCATCAGACGCGACGCGAGAATATATCTGACGGGTATCGGAAGGGAAAGAAGAAGATCATTGTCCTTTGCGAGATAAAGCGCCGAATAAGTGCTGAAAACGCTTCCGAAAATGCCGAGCGCAAAGGCAATTGCGGTCACTATCGTAAAGTAAAGCCAGCCGAGACCTGCTTCCAGAAGCGGGGGACAGAGCGCCAGCGACATAAGCGCAAACATTCCGCCGAGAACGCCTGCCATCAAAAGAACATAAAGAAGGATGAACAGAACGCTTGCCGCTTTGGAGCGGGCTTTGTTCTTTTTCTGGTCATAGAAAAAGCTGCGATAAAGCTCTGTCATCTGTTTTCTGATAAGTATACCGAGCATTTTCAGTCCTCCAGTTCAAGGAATACGTCTTCAAGTGACGAATCGCCCTTGACCTCTTCCATGGTGCCGGATTTTATCAGCTTTCCGCCCTTGATTATCGCAACCTTATCGCAGAGCTTTTCCGCGACTTCAAGAACGTGAGTTGAGAAGAATATCGCGCCGCCGCTGTTGCATACGTCTCTCATCATTCCTTTGAGAATATGGGCGGCTTTGGGGTCGAGACCGACAAACGGTTCATCCATGATTATGAGTTTCGGGTCATGTATCCATGCCGAAATTATTGCTAGCTTCTGCTTCATACCGTGCGAATATGCGGATATCGGGTTTGCAAGATCCTGCGTTATTTCAAACATGTCCGCATATTTTGCAATTTTTTCTTTGCGGACGGCAGGACTGACTTCAAAAATATCGGCAATGAAATTGAGATATTTTATTCCTGTCATGAATTCGTAAAGATCGGGATTGTCGGGAATGTAAGCTATGAGCTTTTTACATTCAATCGGGTCGTCTTTTATCGACATCCTGTTTATTCTTATCTCGCCTTCATCGAAGGAAAGAATACCGACGGAAGCCTTGAGTGTTGTTGTTTTTCCGGCGCCGTTATGACCGATGAATCCGTATATTTCTCCCGGCGCAATGTGCAGGGAAAGATCATCGACGGCTTTCTTTTCGCCGTATGTTTTTGTAAGATGTGAAATTCTCAGCATTTTGATAACCTCTGCTTTTAATTGATATAGAGCGGTTGGTATATTATACAGCAAAAAACTGCTGTTGTCAATATATATCGCACAAATTACGGCAAATCCGAATTTGCACAAATCAAACTTCGGAAATGACTGAAAAATAGTTGAATTTTTATTTATATATCATATTGAAAAAGGGTCACCTTTATGATATACTTAGTGTTGTTTTGTTATCTGCCGGAAAAGAGCGGCAGAAATTATGTGTCGAGAGGGGAGACGTCTATTTATGACCAAATATATTTTTGTAACGGGAGGTGTCGTTTCCGGACTCGGAAAAGGAATAACGGCGGCGTCTCTGGGAAGATTGCTCAAGGCAAGGGGGCTCAAGGTTGCGGCGCAGAAGCTCGACCCTTATATAAACGTTGACCCCGGCACAATGAGCCCGTATCAGCATGGCGAGGTCTATGTCACCGAGGACGGCGCGGAAACGGATCTTGACCTCGGTCATTACGAAAGATTTATAGACGAAGATCTGAACAAGTATTCAAACCTTACAACGGGCAAGGTCTTTTCAAACGTGCTTTCAAAGGAGCGCAGGGGAGAATACCTCGGAAGCACAGTTCAGATAATCCCGCATATCACGGACGAGATAAAGAAATTCATATATACCGTCGGCAAAAAAACGGCGGCGGACGTCGTTATAACCGAAATCGGCGGCACGACGGGAGATATTGAAAGCCAGCCTTATATAGAGGCGATACGTCAGGTCGGGCACGAGGTCGGCGAGGAAAACTCGCTTTACATACACGTTACCCTCGTTCCTTATCTCAAAGCGTCCGGCGAACATAAATCAAAGCCGACCCAGCACTCTGTAAAGGAATTGCAGGGCTCGGGAATAAACCCCGATATACTCATTCTCCGTTGTGATGAGCCGATAGAGGACGAGAGCATATTCCGCAAGATTGCAAACTTCTGCAACGTAAAGCCCGATTGCGTTATAGAAAATATGACGCTCCCCGTGCTTTATGAAGCGCCGCTTATGCTTGAAAAATCTCATTTTTCGGACATAGTCTGCCGCGAGCTTCATATCGACGCTCCGAAGCCCGACCTTTCCGAATGGAGAGCGCTTGTTGACAGGATTGAAAACAGAAAAAAGACGGTCAGCATTGCGCTTGTCGGCAAATACGTTCAGCTTCACGACGCTTATCTCTCCGTTGCCGAGGCTCTGCGCCATGCGGGTTATGAGCTTGGTACACACGTTAAAATAAAATGGATAGACTCCGAAACCGTAACGGACGAAAACGCTGCGGAAGTATTCTCTGATGTTTCGGGCATACTTGTTCCGGGAGGCTTCGGCAACAGGGGCATTGAAGGCAAGATTGCCGCGGCGAAATACGCAAGGGAAAACAACGTTCCGTATTTCGGGATATGTCTCGGAATGCAGATTGCCGTCATCGAATATGCGAGAGACGTTCTCGGCTATAAGGACGCAAACTCCGGCGAATTCGATCCCGATTCCGCTCATAAGGTCATTGATTTTATGTCCGGTCAGAGCGACGAGATCGATAAGGGCGGCACGCTTCGTCTTGGCAGCTATCCCTGCAAGATAAAGGACGGAACGACGATGAAACGCCTCTACGGTAAGGACGAAATCGCCGAGAGACACCGCCATCGCTATGAATTCAACAATGACTATCGCGATGAGATTCAGGCGGCGGGTCTGAACATAAGCGGCACCTCGCCGGACGGAAGGCTTGTTGAGACAGTTGAAATAACGGAAAGACCGTTTTATGTCGGCGTTCAGTATCATCCGGAATTCAAGAGCAGACCGAACAAGCCCCATCCGCTTTTCCTCGGATTTGTCGGCGCGGCGCTCGAAAAATCGGAAAAAGAAAATAAAAATTAAGGACAGGCTATGAAAAATACATATGAAAGCCCGCTTTGCTCGCGCTACGCAAGTACGGAAATGAAGCAGATCTTCTCTCCGGACGAAAAGTTTTCAACCTGGAGAAAGCTCTGGATTGCGCTTGCGGAGAGCGAAAAGCAGCTCGGCCTCGATATAACGGACGAGCAGATTGACGAGATGAAGGCGCACATTTACGACATTGATTACGATCTTGCCGCAAAGTACGAGTCAGAGGTGCGTCACGACGTAATGGCGCACGTCAAGACCTTCGGCGATGCCTGCCCGAAGGCGAAGGGAATAATTCATCTCGGCGCTACGTCGTGCTACGTCGGCGACAATACGGACGTTATACTTATGCGTGCTGCGCTTTTGCAGATAAAGAAGCTGCTCGTAAACGCTATAAAGGCAACAGCGGATTTCGCGCTTGAGTATAAGTCGCTTCCGACGCTTGCATATACGCATTTTCAGGCGGCACAGCCGACGACTATGGGCAAGCGCGCGACCCTTTGGTGTAACGACCTGCTTTCTGACCTTCGCCATCTGGATTTTCAGCTCTCGGAGATGAAGCTCCTCGGTTGCAAGGGAACGACAGGCACCTCGGCGAGCTTCCTTGAGCTTTTTGAAGGCGATACGGAAAAGGTCTCGGCACTGGAAAAGCTGATAGCCGAAAAAATGGGCTTTGACGGTTGCGTTCCGGTTTCGGGGCAGACGTATTCAAGAAAGCTGGATTATGATGTGCTTTCCGTGCTCTGCGGAATAGCGCAGAGCGCATCAAAATTCGCAGGCGACATAAGGCTTTTGTCTCATCTGAAGGAATTCGACGAGCCGTTTGAAGCGGGGCAGATAGGGTCGTCCGCAATGGCATACAAGCGCAACCCGATGAGAAGCGAGAGAATAGCTTCGCTTTCAAGATACGTTATGGCAGACGTTATGAACCCTGCCGTGACGGCGGCATCACAGTGGCTCGAAAGAACGCTTGACGACTCGGCAAACAAGAGAATATCCGTTCCGGAAGCGTTCCTTGCAACGGACGCAATACTTTCGCTTTATATAAACGTCATTTCCGGCGGCAGCGTATATCCCGCAATAATCAAGCGTCATCTCGATGAAGAGCTTCCTTTTATGGCGACGGAAAACATACTTATGTATTGCGTCAAAAAAGGCGGCGACAGACAGGCTCTGCACGAGGCTATAAGAGTGCACAGCGTTGCAGTCGCAAAGGAGATGAAGCTTTCCGGCGGGAAAAACGATCTTCTTGACCGTATATTAAGCGACCCCGCCTTCGGGCTGGCGAAATCCGAAATGGATGAGCTTTCCGACCCCAAAACCTTTACGGGCTGTGCGGAAAAGCAAACAGAAGATTTTATTTCCGGCTATGTCAATCCGGTTCTTGCAGAGAACGGCGACCTGCTTGGAATAAATATAAAAATAAATGTGTGAGGTAAAGAAAATGCTTACGGCAATTGTTGGAATCAACTGGGGCGACGAAGGAAAGGGTAGAATGGTCGACCTTCTCAGCGAAAAATATGATATCGTTTCAAGATATCAGGGCGGCAACAACGCGGGACACACCGTTGTAAACGAGAAGGGAAAATTCATCCTCAATCTTCTTCCCTCGGGAATACTCCGTGACGAAACGGTAAACATTATGGGGCCGGGAATGGTCATCGATGTTGAACATCTCTTCGGAGAGGTACAGCGCCTGCGCGACGCGGGAATCGAGATTACGCCCGATCATCTCAAAATCAGCGACAGGGCAACAATATGTATGCCTTATCATAAGCTCCTCGACTGCCTCGAAGAGGACAGACTCGGCGACGCAAAATTCGGCTCGACAAGGCGCGGTATTTCTCCCGTCTATGCAGATAAATATATGAAAAAGACGCTCCGCATGGGCGATCTGCTCCATATGGAGGATACAAAGAAACGCCTTCCCGCAATAGTCGAATGGAAAAACCTCACAATCGAAAAGGGTTACGGTCACGAGCCGATCTCAGCTGACGATATGGTTGCCTGGCTTGAAAAATACGGACTTCCTTTCAAGGATTATATCTGCAACACGACGGAATACCTTGAAAATGCAATCGCAAACGGCAAAAATGTAATGTTTGAAGCGCAGCTCGGCGCTCTCCGCGATATCGATTTCGGTATCTATCCTTATACCTCCGCGTCATCGACAATTTCCGCATATGCTCCGATCGGCGCGGGAATTCCTTCAAAGAAGCTCGATAAGGCTATCGGTATAATGAAGGCATATTCGAGCTGTGTCGGCGAGGGCCCGTTCACATGCGAGCTGTTCGGCGAAGAGGGTAAGGCTCTCCGTGACGCCGGCAACGAATACGGTGCCGCGACAGGCAGACCGAGAAGAGTCGGAGGATTTGACATTCCCGCATCAAAATACGGAATTCTTATGCAGGGAGCGGACGAAATCGCGCTCACAAAGCTTGATGTTCTTTCGTATCTTGACAAGATTCCCGTTTGCGTCAAATATGATGTTTACGGAGAGATAACAGATGTTTTCCCGTCCGGCAAGGCGCTTGAAGAGGCAAAGCCTGTTTATGAGTATCTCCCCGGCTGGAACAAGGACATCAGCGGTTGCAGAAGCTTTGACGAGCTTCCGCAGGCTGCAAAGGACTATATACTCTATATTCAGAAGATGACGAACTGCAAGATCAAATATGTTTCTGTCGGCGCGGGCAGAGATGAATATTTTGAAATGTAAGGAGAGAAAAATGAAAAAAATTATCGCATTGTTTTTGGCTGTGATGTTCTGCTTTATTGCCGTTTCCTGCACAACCTCGGGCGATAAAGAAACAACCACAACTTCCGGCTCGACAGAGCCGATCACAACGACCTCCGGCGGAACAACCTCAGGGTCTTCAACGGAGACAACGACTTCTTCCGCGACGGAAACGACGGAAGAAAAGCCTCCGGTAGTTGATCCGCAGAAGGAAGTTTTCGATATTGAAAGCGAAAAAGCGGGCAATTATGTAACAGTCCACTACAATAAAGCAACCTGCACGGTTGAAACGGAAGTCAAGAAGGGTGTCGGCTCGAAGGAGTCTGTCACGATAACCGTTACCATGCGCAATGGTTTTATCTATAACGGAATTTCTGTCGGCAATGCTATTATAAACGACGGAAAAACAAAAGTAACGACTTCCAAGACCTACACCGTCAGCAACACGTCAAGCAATGTTGATGTTTATGTCAACACTTCCATGACTGTCGTCTATCATGCAGGCGAGGGCAAAACATCAACAGGAAGCACCACGCGCGAGGATATTTTCCCGCTCACCGGTTATCATAACCCGAACACTCTCCAGGAAAACGGATATTTCGTCCGCGACGGTTATACTCTTGTCGAGTACAACACAAAAGAGGACGGAACCGGCACGGCTGTTTCTCTCGGCGGCAGAGTTGACGCAGAGGGAAAGCCTGTCCTTGATCTTTGGTGCGTATGGCAGAAGAACACCGATTCGTCGCTTTTCAAATACAAAAACACAGACGGCGGCGTTGAAATAACGGGATACACGGGAAATGAAGAAGTCGTTTGTATTCCCGGCAAAATGGGCGGAAAGAATGTTGTCAGCATATCGAGCGGCGCATTCAAAAATGCCGATATGAAGAAGGTCATTATCGCGAAGACGGTTACCGCTGTTGCGGAGGGCGCATTCAGAAACTGTCAGAACCTTGAAACCGTAGTCGTTTTTGACGGCGGCTTTGACGCTTACAGCATAAGCGATGAAAGCTTTGACGGTTGCGATAATTTCAAAAATTTCTATGTCAACAGCACATTCACGCTCTATAATTTCTGGGCAAGATACGGCTCAACACATCTTGACAGACTTATGTGGGCAAAGAATCAGAAAAAGATTGTGATCGTCGGTGGTTCCGGTTCGTATTACGGCTATGACAGCGAAATAATCGACGAGGCGCTTGACGGCGAATACGTTATAATCAACTTCGGCGAAAACGCGAACGTCAGCGGACTTCTGTATTTTGATATTATTGAAGACTTCATGGGCGAAGGCGATATTCTTCTCTGGTCTCCAGAACCCGGAGGGAACACCCTCGGCAGTTACTCAATCGGATACAGAGCGTGGTACTTCCGCCAGAGCGACTATAATTTCCTCCGCTATGTTGACTGCTCGCAGTTCAGCGATATCATATCGTCGTTCAGCAGACTGAGCGGCGAGCTTAAAAATGCAAGCAAAAACTCGTTCCTCCCCTATGGAACGTTTACAAATTCCACAAGCAAATACGGCGACGGACTTGACCAGAGCGGTCGTGTCACTCAGGGCAGGGACAATAGTTACAGCTTCGGTTATGACATTGGTGCGAAGGACGAAATGGCGGCGCTTGTCAAACGTATGAAGGATAAAGGCGTGTCCGTATTCTTCACATATGCCGCAATGCAGAAGGACGGAGAAGGAATTTCGGATGACGTGCTCAAAGAGTACACGGAGAAGCTGACATCGGTTCTTGATATAACCGTAATTTCTGACTATAAGAACTGTCTCTATCCGCAGGAATACTTCTGGGACAGCCCTTGGCACCTTGTCTGGAAGGGCGCGCAGGAGCGCAGCCGTCACGTTGCGGAAGATCTTAAAAAGCAACTTGGCAAATAATTTACAGGTAAATACAAAACCGCCGCGGCAATTGCCACGGCGATTTTTATATTGTTTTGCTTTACTCTTTGATTATGAGCTCGCTCGCGTAGGGAAGAGTCTTTATCCAGTCACAGAAGGTGTGCCATTCGTCGAGTTTGTGTGCCTTGCGGGAATTATAAATGTTTGTCAGCACTTCGTAATTCAGGGTTACCGTGCGCATTTGGTTATAGCTTTCGGGGAGAAGCTGAATTATCGAATACCAATATGACTTATCCTGCGTTTCAAGAAACTTTTTGCGGAGAGCTTCTATGCTTGCGATGAAACCGTCGAGAACGGGGAGCATTTCGGGAACTGTGTGATCCCATGAGAAATCCTCGCGTTCAATGGGCTTTGAATGTATCTTGTGCATTGTGCTTGTCGAATTTGCAACCGTTCCGACTTTATAAGTGTCAAACTCTTTCCACCAGTAAAGCGGGGCTGTTATATCGACGGAGACAAATATCTGGCGGATGAATTTTCTGTGGTCGCTTCCGGCATTGCAAAGTCGCTTTGCAAGGTCAAGGTCATTTGCGCCGAGGTTGAAAACGCCGCTGTCATCAACATAACTGTCGCTTTTCGCCCAGCTGTTCATTGGATTTCTTGCACCGCGGATTGCGTTTTCGAGATTCATTACGTCCGTTCTTTGCAGTCTTATCATGTCATCTCTCCTCTCTGAAATAGTTTGCTCCGAGTCCTGCCGGAGGCTGATTTTCTCTCTTGTTTCTGATACTTGTTATTATGAGAACAACAACAGTCACGAAATACGGGAGTATTTTGAAGAGCTCTTTTGTCGCAAGGCTTATTCCGTTTATATAGCTTGCCGCGATATAAAGTCCGCCGAAGATTATCGAGCCGAGAATACCGATGTTCGGCTTCCACACCGTGAATATTACGAGTGCGACGGAGAGCCAGCCCATTGCGTCTATGATATATTCCCAGTTGCCGTTGAGGTTGTCCATTATGAATGTCAGACCGCCGAGAGCCGAAATGGCACAGCCGACGCATGTCGCGCCGTATCTGTAAGCGGAGACGTTTATTCCCGCCGCGTCAGCCGTTGCGGGATTTTCGCCGACGGAACGGAGATGAAGTCCGAGTCTTGTTTTTGAGAGAACATACGAAACGATAAGTGCAATCGCAATCGCAAGATAGATCATTATTCCGTATGAGAAGAGGAGCTTTCCTATAACTCCGAGCTTGCTTGCGAAGGGAAGAGACGCCGTGAAATACTTGCTTGCCTGTGTGAAGCTGATGTTCACGCCGCCGGCAGAAGCGGAGATGATCTTTTTCTGAACGGAGGTTATCATGAGCTTTGAAAGTCCGACGCCGAACGTTGTGAGAACGAGACCGGTTACGTTCTGATTTGAGCGGAGGGAGACTGTCAGCACGCTGTAAAGCAGTCCCGAAAGGGCGCCGCCGATGATGGCTGCCAATATCGGAATGAGCACGGCAAGAAGATATACAAAGAATGATCTTCCGTCCGTAAGCGGGCCGACCTTGCTTATGTAGAGCGTTTCGGATACGCAACCGAACGCCGCGCCGATACACATAACACCCGGAACGCCGAGGTTCAGATGTCCGGACTTTTCAGTTATTGTTTCACCTGTGGAGCCGAAAAGAAGCGTCATGCCTATTCTTACGGCCTGAGTAAGAAATGTAAGCATATTATTTTACCTCCTTTTCTTTTTTGCGGAAGCGGAGCTCGTAATTTATAAAGAACTCGCAACCGATAATGAAAAACAGAATTATCGCCGTTGTTATATCGGCAAGGGAAGTGTCTATTCTGAAAGAGGTTGAAACCTGCTTTGTTCCGACCTGAAGGAACACGATGAGGAACGACGTGAGTATCATGAATATCGGGTTGAATTTTCCGAGCCACGATACCATTATCGCCGTAAAGCCCTGACCGCCGACGGTCTCCGTGCTTATCGTTTTGTCTATTCCGCCGACGAGGAGAAGTCCGCAAAGACCGCATATCGCGCCGGAAAGAATCATTGTGCGGATGATTACCTTCTTTACGTTTATGCCTATGTAGCGCGCGGTGTTTTCGCTTTCGCCGACGACAGCGATCTCATATCCGTGCTTTGAATACTTCATGTAAATGTATATTGCGATGGTGAGCAACGCAACAACGATCACGGAAAGGAGATAGTCTGTGTTTCCAATCTGCGGCAGACCGTATTGCGTCATTGGGCGGAGAATTCCGGAACCGTCCTTTGCCCAGCACTTTATGAAGAACGCAACAAGCGATGTTGCAACGTAGTTCATCATAAGCGTGAAAAGAGTTTCGTTTGTATTCCATTTTGCCTTGAAAAGTGCGGGAATGACCGCCCATATCGCGCCTGCGAGTATGCTTGTTACAATCATTACTATGACGAGAAGCCACTTCGGAACGCTTCCACCGAGATAAAACATGGATGCGGCGCAGGCAAGTCCGCCGATGAGCGCCTGACCTTCCGCTCCGCAGTTCCAGAATTTCATCTTGAACGCAGGAGTGACGGCAAGTGAGATACAGAGAAGAATTGCGAGGCTTTTAAGCGCTTTTGTTATTCTGTGCGCGGAGCCGAAAACTCCGAGAAACATCTGCTTGTAAATTTCAATCGGGTTGCGCTTTGTGATTATGAATATAAAGAGTCCTGCGACGAGCAGCGCCACGACGATTGCAATCGCACGGACGGCAATTGCTTTTTTCATTGACACGTTGCTGCGCTTTACAATGTGAAAAAGCGGTTCGTGCTTTGAATTTTCATTCTTATGCATTGCTTTCGTCCTCCTTTGCTTCGACGGATGAAATATGCTTTGTCATCAGCAGACCGATATCTTCCTTCTTTGCGGTTCTGCCGTCGAGCACGCCGGTCACTTTTCCGCCGTTTATGACGAGAATTCTGTCGCAGAGCTCTGTGAGCACGTCGAGATCCTCGCCGACGAATATCACGGCAACGCCGTTTTCCTTCTGCTGTGTTAGAAGATTATAAATCATGTATGACGAGTTTATGTCAAGCCCTCTGACCGGGTATGCCGCCATGAGCACTGACGGTGCAGACGCTATTTCACGTCCGACGAGCACCTTCTGGACGTTACCTCCGGAAAGACGGCGGACGGGCGTTTCTTCGTCCGGCGTTGATACTTCAAGGCTCTTGATGATTTCTTTTGCGAGGTTCTTCGGCGGAACTCTGTCAAGAAACATCGATTTACCCTTTGTATAGCTGCGGAGCATGATGTTGTCCGTTATGCCCATGTTGCCGACAAGTCCCATTCCGAGTCTGTCCTCGGGCACGAATGAAAGGCGGACGCCGAGCTCGCGGATCTGCATCGGTGTTTTGTCGCGGAGATTTTCCTTTTCTCCGGTTGCTGGGTTGTTATATGTTATTTCGCCGGATGAGATGGGGTAGAGTCCGGCGATGGCCTCAAGAAGCTCTCTCTGGCCGCTTCCGGCAATGCCGGCAATGCCGAGAATCTCTCCGGAGAACGCTGTAAACGATATGCCGTCAAGCACTCCGATTCCTTCGCTGTTTACAGCTGATATATTTGAAACAACGAGTCTTTCGCAGGGATTTTTCGGTTCGGGACGGTTTATATTGAGGCTTATCTTCTTGCCGACCATCATTTCCGTCAGCTCGGCTTCCGAGGTTTCCGCCGTGTTCACCGTTGCGATGTGTTCACCCTTGCGGAGAACGGCAACCCTGTCCGAAATTGAAAGAACTTCGTGCATTTTATGCGTAATTATTATAATCGACTTGCCGTCTTCCTTCATTTTTCTGAGTACGGCAAAGAGCTTTTCCGTTTCCTGAGGAGTGAGAACGGCTGTCGGCTCATCGAGGATGAGTATATCTGCGCCGCGGTAAAGCACCTTGATTATTTCAACGGTCTGCTTTTCGGAAACGGACATTTCGTGTATTTTTTTCTTGGGGTTTATGATAAATCCGTATTTCTCGGCAATTGCGGCGACCTTTTCATTGACGTCCGAAAGCTTGTATTTGCTTCCGTCATTTACGCCCAAAATTACATTTTCGCTTGCCGTAAATACGTCGACCAGCTTGAAATGCTGATGTATCATGCCGATTTTATATTTGAAAGCGTCCTTCGGAGATTTTATAACAGCTTCCTCTCCGTCTACAATTATGTGACCTTCGTCCGGATAATAAATTCCGGCAATCATATTCATAAGGGTTGTCTTGCCGCTGCCGTTTTCTCCGAGAATGGCAAGGATTTCTCCCTTGTAAACCGTCATATCAACGTCCTTATTGGCTGTGACATTGCCAAAGGTCTTTGTGATGTGGCGGAGTTCTATCGCAACTTCTTTGTTCACGGGCTAACCTCCGAAATAAAAATAGGAAAAACGGCAGTTCTGGAGCTACCGTCTGCGTCTGTTAAAAAGAAGTATAAGGCGGAGGGGTGCTCCGCCTTTATACATAAATGTTTTCTGAAAAAAGTCAGCCTTCAGTTCTGGGGGCCTCTGTCGAGAAGGGTAATTCCGTCGATTTCGAGTGTGAAGTAAGGGGCGGAACGGTATTCGGATTCATGGAAGTAACCGTCTTTAACCGCTTCTGTATCGCCCTGATAGTCGCCGAGGTCGTCAACGTCAGCCATGAAGGTTGTAACCTTCTCGCCGTTTACTGTGAATGTGTTTGTATCGAAAACTTTGATTTCGCCGCTTTCGAGCTTAGCCTTGACTTCGTCAATCTTAGCCTGTGTGCCTGCTGCGGGAGCAATCTTACCGATGGTTGTAAGCGCTACGGAGCCTGTGGAAAGAGAACCTGTGTAGTCAACGGGGATCTTGCCGTCATTGTCCTTTACGGCTTTGATTATGAGCTCGAAATAAGGCTGCCAGTCAATTCTGGAAGAAACGATGAATGTGTTCGGGCAGGCTGTTTCTGTCGAACCGTTGTAAGAAACGTTGGGAACACCTGCGGATTCGCAAGCTCCGGGAGCGCCCATGGAGTCTGCGTGCTGGCTGATGAGGTCGCACTTCTGAACGTTTATGAGCTTTTCAGCTGCCTGCTGTTCAGCCGTAACGTCATACCACTGACCTGTAAATGTAACGTCCATAACGACGTCGGAGCAAACGGACTTTGCGCCGAGATAGAAAGCTGTATAACCGGAGATAACCTCTGCATAGGGGAAAGCGCCGACATAACCCATCTTCGGAACGTCGCCTTTGAGCTTGCCTGCCTCTTTGAGCTCGTTGAGCTTGAGACCTGCTGCAACGCCTGCGAGGTATCTGCCTTCATATATGGAGGCGAAAGCGTTGAAATAGTTGGGGAGGTTTTCTGTGTGAGCCTTTGTGCCCGTTGCATGGCAGAACATAACGTCGGGATAATCCTTTGCAGCCTGGATCATGAAGGATTCATGACCGAAAGAATCTGCAAATATTACCTTGCAACCCTGGTCAACAAGATCCTTTGCGGCGTCAAGGCACGCGCTGTTTTCGGGAACGTTCTTGATGATAACAACCTGATCATCGGAAAGACCGAGAGCCTTCTGTGCGCCTTCGATGGCGTTTATGAATTTGAGGTCATAGGTGGATGTCTCGTCGTGGAGGCAGATAACACCTATCTTGAAATCCTTTGCGCTGTTTCCGCAGGAAGCGAAAATCACGCATACAGCCGCGAGCATGGCAACTGCGAGCACCATGGAAAGAACTTTTTTCAACATTTTGTTTCTCCTTTGATTTTTGTGTTTTTGTTTTTTTATTTAAGTAGCAGAGCTACATTAAACCTTTGTCAGCGGCAGAACTCAATTCCGCCTTCTGCGCCCATCGATTTTATCTTTGCAAGAGACTCAATGCGCAGTCCCTTTTCGCGGAGAAGATTGCCTCCGCCCTGATATTCCTTTTCAATGACTATCCCCGCGCCGACAACTTCCGCTCCCGCCTGCTTTGCAATGTCCCAAAGGGCGGAAAGAGCACTGCCTTTGGCGAGAAAATCGTCTATTATGAGAATTTTATCGTCTTTTCCGAGGAATTTTTTTGAAACGATTATGTTATTGTCGCACCCGTGCGTATATGAATGAGCCGTGGAACAAAAAACGTCGCCCGTTATATTGGACGATTTTGATTTCTTCGCAAAAAGCATAGGCACCCCGAAAGAGAGT
>DHMB01000073.1:0-8142 GCA_002405565.1 Clostridiales bacterium UBA4653 | reverse complement strand
TGCTATCCCCGACGCCTCTATTGTGAGTATTCTGGTTACGCCGCAGTCCGAGTAAAGACGGTGCAGTTCTTCCGCGAGTTTGTTTACGAAGGGAATATCTATATTATGATTGAGGAACGAATCGACCTTGAGGATGTCTCCCCCGAGGATCTGCCCGTCCTTTATTATTCTGTTTTCCAAAAGCTGCATGTGGGTCACTCCTTTTTTTGCATATTTCACAAAAGTGAAGCACGAAAACTATACTAATCATACAATATGTTGTGGCAAAAATCAAGGCTTTTCATCGAAAAACGCAAACTTTGGCATATTGACGAAGTCCCCCCGCCTTTTTTGCAAAATCGCTTGTAAAAAATGTTCATATATGATACAATAAAAACCGCAAAAATACGCTTAAAGCATTTCGGAGGCTCGAAAAATATGGATAATAAAGGCAACGTGACGAAAATCGCGAGCTTTACTGTCGATCATGACAGGCTTCTTCCGGGAATATATGTCTCAAGAATTGACGGTGACTGCGTAACATATGATTTGAGGACAAGAAAGCCGAATTCCGGGTCGTATATGAACGATGTGACGCTTCACTCCGTTGAGCATATGTTCGCGACTTATATAAGGAATTCTTCCATAAGGGACTCTGTTATCTATTTCGGCCCGATGGGGTGCAGAACGGGCTTTTACCTTATTGTAAGAGGAAGAACGAACGGAGAAGTGCTTGCCGCGGTGACTGAAACGCTTGAAAAGATCATTGCACACGATGGAAAGGTCTTCGGTGCGCACAGAAAGGAATGCGGAAATTACAGATGTCTGAGTCTGACGGCGGCGAAAAAAGAATGTAAAAAATATCTTGAGGTTTTGAGAAAGCGGGGAGAAAAGAATGATTTCAAATACGAAGAATAAGGTCAAGGCGGCGGTAATCTGCGCACTGACAAAGGAAGCGGAATTTCTCATTGAAGAAATGACTTATAAACAGTCCCGGATGATACTCGGTACGGAATATACGCACGGATTCATCTGCGGAAAGCCCGTCTGCGTTGCCGTTTCGGGCGTCGGAAAGGTCGCCGCGGCTGTATGCACGCAGACAATGCTCCTTTGCTTTGAGCCCGAATTCGTTATAAATACAGGCGTCGGCGGGTCGCTTGTGCCGGAAATAAGCGTGCTTGACACGGTTATCGCGACCGATGTTGTCGAATATGATTACGACACGACATCATGCGGCGGAAAATGCGAGGGATATATCGACGCCATCGGCGAAACGCATATGGAATGCGATGAGAGACTTTCGGTTCTGCTTGCGCAGTGCACGGAGAAATCAGGTCAGAGAACGCTTCGGGGAACCGTTGCAACAGGTGACAAATTCGTCGCGGACGAATCGACAAAAGAAAAAATCCGCAGGATAAGCGGAGGAATCGTATGCGAGATGGAGGGCGGAGCCATCGGGCAGGTATGCAGAATGGCGAATGTACCGTTCTGTGTTGTGCGCACGGTTTCAGACGGCGGCGACGGCATGGAGTTTGCGAGATTTGTGAGCGAGGCTTCAAAATGCTCGGCGGCGGCAGTAACCGAGTTTATCAAAAACGTATAAAACAAAAAGACGGCTGTGAGCCGTCTTTTTTCAGTTTACTTTGTTGAACTCAGTTTTGTATGCGCTGTAATAGTTCTCGCGGGGGATATATTCCGTTTCGCTTGACGAAAATGTTGAGGAGGCGTCGCCCGTAAATGATATTATCTCGTTTTCGGGGGTGATGAACACAAGCCACATAGCGCCGACTGTCACGGCGATTGTGCCGTTCTTTGAAAGCGCTTCTGTCATTGCGTTGTTGCCGTTGCAGCTTGTAAACTGCGCTTGAAGCTTTCCCGCGTCGTTACGGAATATCTCCAGAAACGAGGTCACTTTTCCGTCCGTTACGGCAGGGAGGATATAAACATTATAGTTCATATAGTTGCCTTTTTCGGTTACGGAAAGAAGATAAAACCCGCGCGACGCAAGGCGCGCGTTTTTTCCGTCGTGCTCGGCAACCATTTCGGCACCCTCGGTCGTTATCAGCTCGTCTATTTCAGATTGAGAAAAAGGTTCGCCGGAGTAAATTATTTTGTCCAGTGTCGGGACAAAGGCGATGTCGCCTTCGCCTTGATTTCTGTTAAAAATGTCAGCTCTTGCGGCGGCGAATATTCCCGTTATAACTATTGCAATCGCCGCGCAAGCCGCCAGAATTTTGACAGAAGGAAACATTTTTTGCGGTTTTTTGATTTTTGAAGCAGAGAGGTCTGCCTCGCCGATCGCTCTGAAAAGCTCTTCTTTTTTCATATGGTATATCCTTTCTCACAGAGGTATGCTTTAAGTTTTTTTCTTGTTCGGGAGAGAACGGCGGAAACGCTGTTCTCGCTCATCAAGCGCTTTTTTGCTATCTGTCTGACGGAAAAGCCGAAATAGTATCTTCCGGCAAAAATATCTCTTTCGCGCGACGAAAGCGATGAAAGAAAGACGGTTATCGTCTCGCCGAGCTCTTTTTGAGAATATTCAGATTCCGTATCGGTAACCGAGGGAATACATTCTTCAAGCTCGCCGAGGAGCGCTTCAAATTCGCCCCGCTTTTGCGCGTGTGATTTTTCGTACCTGTCAAAAGCGAGATTTCTCGTAATTTTTGCGAGAAAGAGCTTCAGTACAGACGGTTTTGCCGGAGGTATGCTGTTCCAAGCTCGAAGCCAAGTGTCATTTACACATTCGCGGCTGTCCTCGTCGTTTCCGAGAATATTGTTTGCGACGGCAAAGCAATATTTCCCGTATTTATCGCTTGAGGCGGAGATCGCCTTTTCGTCGCGGGCAAGGTACATGGAGACAATTTTTTCGTCGTTCAAGCAAAAACACCACCTTTTTGTCTTTTGTAAGGGCCTTACGCTATATAAGACGGAAAAAGAAAAACTTTCTGACACTATTATATCACATTTTTTAATTTACCCGCTATATTGACTTTTTCTGCGTTTTGCAATATAATGAACGGGTATCGGCGCGAAATTATATCCGCCGCGAAAGGACGAACATAATTATGAAGAAGTCATTCAAAATACTTGCCATCGGAAACAGCTTCAGCTGTGACTCTTATGAATATCTTTACAGAGTTGCGGACAGTATGGGAGAAAAGAATATTGTTCTCGGAAATCTGTTTATTCCGGGATGTACCGTCGACATACACAGCGCAAACGCGCTCTATGGAGCGCCTGTTTATCAGTATTTCAAAAATACGGACGGGCAGTGGAAATCGACAATGTTCGCGACTATAGAAAAAGCCGTAAAGGAAGAGGACTGGGACGTTATTACAATGCAGCAGGGTAGCGGGTCGAGCGGCATGCCCGGCACTTATTCAAACCTCGGACTTCTCGTCGATTGCGTAAATAAAATAAAACCGGAGAAAACAAAGCTCATGTGGCATATGACATGGGCATATCAGGGCGACAGTAACCACGGACATTTTGTCCGCTATGACCATGATCAGTTGAAAATGTATCATGCAATATGCTCATGCGTTCAGAATCAGGTACTTTCGATAAAGGATTTTTCGGGAGTTATTCCGTCGGGAACGACGATACAGAACCTCCGCGCCGGATATATGGGCGACACGCTGACGCGTGATGGATTCCATCTTTCGATTCCAATCGGCAGATATGCGGCGGCGGTGACGACGTATTTCGCAATCACGGGCAAGGACGTTTCAAAGCTACGCTGCGACCTTTCCGGGCTCATAAGCAAGAAAGAACTTGCGGAAATAAAAATATGCGCACAGAATGCGCTTGACAAGCCGTTCGATGTTACAGAGAGATAATGATAAAGCAATACATAGGCGATAAAAAATTCTATAAAGCCGTTCTGGCAATAGCCATACCGATAATGCTTCAGAACGGTATAACAAACTTTGTAAGCCTTTTGGACAATATAATGATAGGCAGGGTGGGCACTGTCGAAATGACGGGCGTTGCAATCGCAAATCAGCTCATTTTTGTGTTCAACCTCTGCATTTTCGGCGCACTTTCGGGCGCAGGAATTTTCGGCGCACAGTTTCACGGAAAAAATGACGTCGAAGGCGTGAGAAATACGCTTCGCTTCAAATTGATATCCTGCACGGTTCTTGCCGTCGCGGGAGGGCTTATTCTATACTTTTTCGGCGGCAACCTTGTGACGCTTTATCTGAAGGGCGAGGGCTCTGTTGAGGACGCCGCGGCGTCTCTCGGCTTCGGGCGTTCATATATAAACATACTGATAGTAACCTTTGTTCCTTATGCGATAGCGCAGGCATATTCAAGCACCCTGCGCGAAACAGGGGAGACGGTTCTTCCCATGGCGGCAGGAATCGCCGCCGTGCTTGTCAACCTGTTTTTCAACTATGTCCTTATTTACGGTAACTTCGGGGCTCCGAAAATGGGCGTCGAGGGCGCGGCTATCGCAACCGCGATTTCACGTTTTGTGGAACTTGGATTTGTCGTCGTTGCGACGCATGCGCGAAAAAAGAAATATACCTTCATCAGCGGGCTCTATAAGAGCTTCCGTGTCCCCGCCGGACTTTGCCGGCAGATACTTGTCCGCGGAACGCCTTTGTTTATAAATGAAGGGCTGTGGTCTGGCGGAATGGCAATGCTCAATCAGTGCTATTCGCTCCGTGCGCAGAGCGTCATTGCTGCTATGAACATAACAAGTACGCTGTGGAACGTCATGAGCGTGGCGTTTCTTGCGCTTGGGTCGACTGTCGGAATCATCATCGGTCACAGGCTCGGAGCGGGTGACATCGAGGGCGCGAAAAGCGATGACAAAAAGCTGGTTGCTTTTTCGGTGTTCACGGCGACTCTCATTGCCGGAATTTATGCTCTTGCCTCAAGATTTTTCCCGCTTCTTTATAACACGACGGAGGAAGTACGGACGCTGGCTATGCAATTCATATGCGTCGGAGCGGTATTCATGCCCTTTGACGCCTTTGCTCACGCTTCGTATTTTACGCTCCGCGCGGGAGGAAAAACCTTTGTCACATTCCTTTTCGACAGTGTGTTCGTATGGGTTGCGTCGGTGCCGGTGGCATATGTACTCAGCAGGTTTACGTCCGTTCCGATAGTCCCGCTTTACGCCTGCTGTCAGGCGCTTCAGCTGATAAAATGCGTTGTCGGAGCGGTACTCTTGAAAAAGGGCGTCTGGATACACAATATTGTGTCCGAAAAAAGCGAAAATGCGGCATAGTAGATAATTTGCCAAAAAAATCGCAGGGGATTTTGTTGAAAATGCCTATAACATTTTTTCGGAAAATGTGATATAATTGAATTACAAACATGCTTAAGCTGAATATGCGGCTTGCAAACACGGAACCGTTTTGCGCTCTGTTTGCAGGTCGCTTTTTCGGTTGTTCCGACAGAATGTGTGAAAAGGAGGCTTTTTTATGATACCGGATATAGGGGCAAACGTTGTTTACGGCACAAGCGGGGTATGCACGGTGATTGATATGCGAGAGGAAGACTTCGGAACCGGAAGAAGAATGTATTATGTTCTCCGTCCTCTCGGAAAACATTCAAGCGGCACGGATATTTTCGTTCCTGCTGACAACGAGCGTCTTCTCGGCAAGATAAAAAATGTCCTCACACCCAAGGAAATATATGAGCTTATCGATATCATTCCGGAAGAGCATATGGATTGGATCGATGATAACCGCGCGCGTTCGATCAGGTTTGAGTCGGTCATTTCCGGAGGCGATCGGAGAGAGCTGGTCGCGCTGACCAAGGCTACATACAATAAAAAGCACGAGCTTTCAAAGCAGGGCAAAAAACTCAGCATTACGGACGAGCGTTTCATGCGCGCTGCCGAGAAAATGCTTTTTGAGGAGTTTGCCATTGCGCTTGAAATAGAACAGGAGGAAGTGCTTCCTTTCATAACAAAGCAGATCAAATGCAGAGAAAAAGAGGGTATTTGAAAGGGAATTGCACTCGGATATACAATAAAAACCACCCGCTCGGGTGGTTTTTCTTTTATTTATATTCGGGTTTTCCGTTCCAGTCCGTGCCGTTCCAATCAAAATACAGCTCGCTGTATTTGTTTTCAAAAAACATAGGCAGGTACATTGAAAAGTTCGGGGAAAGCCTGTCCGAATCGTTCAGCTCCTCCGGCGACATCCAGAAGATACTGCCTTCGACTGTCTCCGGCAGGAGCGCACCGTAAAAACGGCTTGTTTTATAAAGAAATTCGAGATAGCAGTCGCCGCTCTGTTTGTTACCCCAGTGAACAACGCCGCAGAGTCGCAGATCCGAGACATCAAGTCCCGTTTCTTCTTTTGCCTCGCGGGCGGCAGCGTCATAAAACGGTTCGCCTTTTTCAACGTGACCGCCGGGGAAGGTCAACCCTGCCCAAGAGCCGCGCCTGTCCAGCACAAGAACCTTGCCCGTGCTTTTGTTTTCTATCATTATCATGTTTACGATTTCCGTTTTTGTGATTTTCAAGTCCGCACCTCGCTTTTTCTTTTTGAAATCGCCCCGGAAAAACCGAGGCGATTTATCTTTGGATTATTTGTTTGTTTTATTCTTGACTTCTTCAACAGCTCTCTTTACGAACTCTTCAATAGTCATCTGACCGAGCTCGCCGTCACTTCTGCTACGAACGGAAACAAGTCCGTCTGCCATTTCCTTATCGCCGACAACAAGCATATAGGGAACTTTCTTGAGCTGAGCCTCTCTGATTTTGTAACCAATCTTTTCGTTTCTTGCGTCAACTTCAACGCGGATATGGTTTGCTTCAAGAGCGTCTTTGACCTTGTTTGCATATTCAACATGTCCTTCGCCGATCGCAAGAACCTTGACCTGAACAGGAGCAAGCCACATCGGGAACGCACCTGCGTAATGCTCTGTGATGATACCGATAAATCTTTCAATCGAGCCGAGAACAACGCGGTGTATCATTACGGGGCGGTGCTTTTCGTTATCCGCGCCCATATATTCAAGCTCAAATCTTTCGGGAAGCTGCATATCGAGCTGAATAGTACCGCACTGCCATGTTCTTCCGAGACAGTCGGAGAGGTGGAAGTCGAGCTTCGGGCCGTAGAATGCGCCGTCGCCTTCGTTTATGACATAATCCTTGCCCATTTCCGTTACAGCCTGTTTGAGCGTCTCCGTTGCGAAATCCCAGTCCTTGACGTCGCCCATATGATCTTCGGGCATTGTCGATACTTCAATCTGATATGTCAGACCGAATACGGAATAAACCTCGTCAAACAGCCTTACGACGTTTTTGATCTCGTCCTTCATCTGATCCCAAGTCATGAAGATATGAGCGTCATCCTGTGTGAAGCAACGGACGCGGAAGAGTCCGTGAAGTGCGCCGGAAAGCTCGTGACGATGTACAACGCCGAGCTCGCCCATACGGAGGGGAAGATCACGGTATGAATGCATTTCGGATTTATAAACAAGCATGCCACCCGGGCAGTTCATTGGCTTTATGGCAAAATCTGCGCCATCGATGACTGTTGTATACATATTGTCTTTATAATGTGCCCAGTGACCGGAGCGCTCCCAGAGAGAGCGGTTGAGAATCATAGGCGTGCTTATTTCAACATAGCCGTATCTCTTGTGGACTTCTCTCCAGTATTCAATGAGTGTGTTGCGGAGAACCATACCGTTGGGAAGGAAGAACGGGAAGCCGGGGCCTTCATCCATTATCGTAAAGAGACCGAGTTCTTTGCCGAGCTTGCGGTGGTCACGCTTCTTTGCTTCTTCAAGCATATCGAGATAAGCGGCAAGCGCTTCTTTTGTCGGGAACGCCGTGCCGTAAACTCTCTGGAGCATTTTGTTCTTTGAGTCGCCTTCCCAGTATGCGCCTGTGCACTGAATGAGCTTGAACGCCTTGACAGCGCCTGTCGAGAAGAGGTGAGGGCCTGCGCAGAGGTCTGTAAACTCGCCCTGCTTATAGAAGGATATTTCCTCGCCTTCCGGAACTCTGTCGATGAGCAACACCTTATAAGGCTCACCCTTTTCTTCCATGAGTTTCTTTGCTTCGTCGCGGGGAAGCGTGAAACGTTCTATTTTGAGGTTTTCTTTTACTATCTTCTTCATTTCGGCTTCGATTTTTTCAAGCTCCTCTGCCGCAAATGTCACGTCGGAGTCGAAATCGTAATAAAAACCGTT
>DHMB01000128.1 GCA_002405565.1 Clostridiales bacterium UBA4653 | reverse complement strand
CCATCGCCGCAATGGAAAAGGGCTCTCGCGACAGATACTTCCAGACGGGAACGAAAAAGCTCGTGCCGGAGGGCGTCGAAGGTCGTGTTCCTTACAAGGGCCCGCTCGCCGATACTGTTTATCAGCTCCTCGGCGGGCTTCGCTCCGGAATGGGATATTGCGGTTGCAAAACGATTCTCGAACTTCAGGAAAGAGGTCAGTTCATCCGCATAACCGGCGCCGGACTGAAAGAGTCCCATCCGCACGACATAAACATCACAAAAGAAGCGCCGAACTACAGCGCAAACGTTTGATTTCATAAAAAATCGGGGGACATTGAAAAAATGTCCCTTTTTATGTGAGAAAAAACGGCGTCTGTATCGACAAAGGGTTGAAAGGTGGGAAGTGATATGAAAAAGATAGTTGCAATTTTTCTCTTGGTAATTATGTGCGCGACGCTTTTTGCGTGCGTTGCGGATAAAGGCGGTCAGAGCGGAAGTGGCACGTCTCCTCAGACGACCGATGAATGCGCTTCAAAAAAGCTCTCAGAAATGGGAGAAATGAATTTTACTTTTGTATCGGACAAAGGCGGTGACGTCACTCCGTACAGATATTATTACGGCGGTCAGCTTTACGGTTCGGACGATGAAATGACGTATTTCGGTACGGGAAAGATACTCGGTTTTGACATAAAAACCTGCATTGACATGATACCGGAGGTGACCGTCAAAAACGGATTTACCGTCAAAACCGACAAAAACGTTGATGTTTTCGATACCGTCGGTGTATTCGATACAAACGGTGAAAAGATATATTCCGGCGACGCTTCGCTTGAAAATATAAAGGCTGCGTCGGGCGGCGAGGACTGCATTGTGCGCCTTACGGTAAGACGTAGCGGCGAGGGACGTTACTCGGACGAATACTCTATGTATCTTATGCTTGTAAAGGTCAGATTTGAGTGACTTATCGCCTCAAGAAAGAATATATGGTTAAATTTTCTCCTTCATAAGCCGTAAAACGGCAAAAAACAGCGGAATGGTACAAACATTTCGCTGTTTTTTGCATTATATCATAAAAATATATTGATTTTATCGAACAAGTGTGATATAATTCCTTATTGTTTGGAATTTAATGGCTTATTGATGTGTAAATTCGTTCTAAGGAGATTTATAAAGTGAAAAGAGAAGATCTGAGAAATGTTGCGATAATCGCACACGTTGACCACGGCAAGACGACCCTTGTTGACGAAATGCTCAAGCAGGGTGGCGTTTACCGCGAAAATCAGGCAACGGAAGAGCGTGTAATGGACTCGAACGCTCTTGAACGCGAGCGCGGAATTACAATACTTGCAAAGAACACAGCCGTACATTATAAGGGCGTCAAGATAAACGTCGTCGACACCCCCGGACATGCGGATTTCGGCGGCGAGGTCGAGCGTATACTCAAAATGGTAAACGGTGTTATCCTTCTTGTCGACGCGGCGGAAGGCCCCATGCCGCAGACGAGATTTGTCCTTCAGAAGGCGCTTGCGCTCCATCATCCCGTAATTGTTGTTGTAAATAAAATAGACCGTCCCGACGCAAGACTTGACGAGGTCGGAGATGAAATTCTCGAACTCCTTCTTGAGCTTGACGCGTCGGATGAGCAGTTTGATTCGCCCATGCTCTGGTGCTCGGGAAGAGCAGGCACGGCGTCATATTCTCCTTATGAAAAGGGAACAGACCTCCAGCCACTCTTTGATACGATTCTCAAATATATTCCCGCTCCCGAAGGCGATGAAAAAGCACCCCTTCAGATGCTTGTTTCGTCCATTGACTATAACGACTATGTCGGCAGAATAGGTATCGGCAGAATCGAACGCGGAACGATTAAGGTAAATCAGGAGGTTATGATTTCGAACTTCCATTCGCCCGACGTTGCTCCTAAAAAGACGAAAATCGTCAGCCTTAACCAGTTTGACGGACTCAAGAGAGTTCCCGTTGAGAGCGCGATGGTCGGTGATATCGTCACCTTCTCCGGTGCGGACGATATTTCAATAGGCGATACGATAACTGCGACAGATTGCGTTGAGCCGCTTGAATTTGTCAAGGTTTCCGAGCCGACAATGGAAATGACTTTCATGGTAAACGACAGCCCGTTTGCCGGCAGAGAAGGCAAATATGTAACATCCCGTCAGATAAGAGAAAGACTCTACAAAGAGCTTCTCAAAGATGTTTCCCTCCGCGTTACCGACGGCGAAACGACAGATTGTTTCAAGGTCGCCGGCAGAGGCGAAATGCACCTCTCAATTCTTATAGAAACAATGCGCCGCGAGGGCTTTGAGCTTGGAATAAGCACGCCCAGAGTGCTTTATAAAGAGATAAACGGAAAGCTCTGCGAGCCGATTGAACGAGTTGAAATCGACGTTCCGCAAGATTATTGCGGCTCCGTAATGGAGAAGCTCGGTGCGCGCAAGGGCGACCTTGTCAATATGGCTCCGCACGGCTCGCGTATGCGCCTTGAATATCTCATCCCGACGCGTTGTCTCTTCGGTTACAGAAGCGAATTCCTCACAGACACGCGCGGCGAGGGCATTATAAGCTCCGTATTCGATTCGTATGACGAATACAAGGGCGATATAGTCCGTCGCTTCACAGGTTCTCTTGTCGCTTCCGAAACGGGTGAATCTACGTCATACGGCGTATTCAACGCGCAGGACAGAGGCACGATGTTCATCGGGGCTCAGTGCAAGGTCTATGAAGGAATGGTTGTCGGCGAGAACCCGAAGATGGGCGAGATTGCCGTAAACGTTTGCAAGGAAAAACACTTGACGGCAATACGTTCGACAGGCGCCGACGAGGCTCTCCGCCTTGTTCCGCCCAAGGTATTCACGCTTGAAGAGGCTATCGAATTTATCGCCGATGACGAACTCATCGAGGTTACGCCGAAGAGCATAAGAATAAGAAAGACAATTCTTTCGACAGAACTTCGTTACAAGATGATCGGAAGAACGAAAAAGGAAAACATGCAGAAGTGATGATAAAGGAACAATTTTCACGAACAGCAAGATTATACGGAGAGGGCGCGATAGAAAAACTGTCGCGTTCCTCCGTTTTACTTTTCGGAGTCGGCGGGGTTGGGTCATACGTTGCCGAATCGCTTGCAAGAGCGGGCGTCGGCAGGATGTGCCTTGTCGATCCGGATGAGGTCTGCGAGTCCAATATAAACCGTCAGGCGGCAGCTCTCCATTCGACTCTCGGACAAAAGAAAGCAGAGGTCATGGCAAGACGTATGCTTGATATAAATCCGGATATGAAGGTCGAGGTCAGAACCATGTTCTACCTTCCGGAAAATGCGGATGACATTGATTTTTCCGAATTTGACGTAATTGCGGACTGCATAGACACGGTGACCGCCAAGCTTGAAATCATTTCCCGGGCGCAGGCAATCGGAATTCCGGTCATAAGCGCGATGGGGACGGGAAACAAGATGCGTCCCGATATGCTTGAAATGACCGACGTGTTCAAGACGGAGGGGTGCCCGCTCGCAAGAGTCATGAGAAGAGAGCTCCGCGCAAGAGGAATAAAGCACCTGAAGGTTGTTTATTCAAAGGAGGAGCCGAAGGGCGACGGACAGCGGACGCCTGCGTCATCTCCTTTTGTCCCGAACTCTGCAGGACTTTTAATGGCTTCCGAAATTGCAAATATGCTTATAAACGGCGGAAAATGATAATTACCGCCGTTTTTTGTTTTCAATGTGATTGACAGCTTTTATAAAGTTTGATATAATAATAAAAAACATAAAAGCGGGGTAACTTAAATGAAACTTTTGCTTGCGATAGTCAACAATGACGACGCTCACTTTGTCAACACAAGTCTTACATCCGAGGGCTTCCATATTACGAAAATCTCCTCCACGGGCGGATTTCTCATGAACGGAAACTCAACCTTCATCCTCGGCGTTGAGGAAAATGACGTTGACCGTGCTCTTGAAATAATCAAAACGCACAGCAAAAAGCGCGAGATGAGCGTGCCGATGTCGGCGCCCGGAAACATAAACCTTTTCGGAACGGCTCAGGCGCATGTTTCTGTCGGCGGCGCAACTGTTTTCATTGTCGACGTTGAAAAATACCTGCGCTTCTGATGAAAAGAGAAGATTTCCTTTTCGGCTGTGACGGAATAAAGAAGTTCTTTTCGGGGCTTGTTTCCGAGGGAATTCTTTCGCATGCATATCTGATCGAAGGCCCTGAAGGGTCGGGGAAGAAGTCGCTTGCGAAATATGTCGCGGCGTCTCTTGCCTGCAAAAAAAACTGTGATGACTGCAACATCTGTCATCGCATATCCGAAGGGCACTGCCCGGATGTCAAGTTCATCTCCCGCTCGGACGGGCAGAAAAACATAAGCGTCGACGCTGTGCGCGAAATGATAGACGACACATCGCTCACTCCGACCGAGCTTGATTTCAAGATGTATGTTATCGACGGCGCGGAAAGACTTTCTCCGCAGGCGCAGAATTCGCTCCTGAAAATAATCGAAGAGCCGCCGCAGGGCGTTTATATATTGCTTCTGTGCGAAAGCTCAGCTCAGATACTTGTGACTGTTAAGTCAAGGGTTCAGCGGGTGGCAATGCCGCTGCTTTCGCGGGCTGAAACGGAAGAATATCTGAGACAACATTGCGAGCGGTCGCTTCTTGACGACGAAAGCAAGCTCGATTTTGCCGTCAGACTGTCCGGCGGGGCTGCGGGAAAAGCCGTAAAACTGCTTTCTGACGGAGAAAAGGAATTTGCGATGTTTCTTTCAGCAAAGTCGATAATTGACGCGCAGTCAAAGAAAAACCGCGGCATATCGGAATATGATATGCTCGGAATCGTGTCAAAGGCTATGAACGGAAGAGACGAAGCCGATATGCTTTTTTCAATGCTTGCGTCGGCATACAGGGATATACTCTCGTCGAAAATGACGGGGAACGTCACGGGCGGATTTTTTACAGAGGATGAAGCCGAAAAGTACGTCCTCTCGTTGCCTATAGAAACCCTGAAAAAATCGGTTGAGGCAGTGACGACGCTGTCCGCCGACAGTAATTTCAATTTTAATATGACGCTTGCCGCTTCTGCGCTTTCCGTGCTTCTGTGGCGTGCGGCATAAGGAAAGGATAAAAAATAAATGGACATCGTAATGACCGACGAAACCGAAAACAAGACCGAATATGAGGTCATAGGTATTCGGTTCAAGGACGGCGGAAAAATATATTATTTTGACCCCTGCGGTATTGAGGCAAAGATTGGTGACAACCTGATCGTTGAAACCGCGAGAGGACTTGAATACGGCGGGGTAGCCATCGCAAATAAAGTCGTTCCGGAGAGCGAGGTTGTGCTCCCTCTGCGCCCTGTGATAAGAGCTGCTACTGCGGATGACGACGCGAAAAACGAGGAAAACAAGAAAAAAGAAAAAGAAGCGTTTTCAATATGTCTCGGCAAAATCGCCGAGCACGGACTTGAAATGAAGCTCGTTGAGGCGGAATATACATTTGATAATTCCAAACTCCTCTTTTATTTCACTGCCGACGGCAGAGTTGACTTCCGCGAGCTTGTAAAGGATCTTGCGGGCATATTCCGCAACAGGATCGAGCTGAGGCAGATAGGCGTCAGGGACGAGGCGAAGATGCTCGGAGGCATAGGCATATGCGGCAGACCATTCTGCTGCAA
>DHMB01000109.1:8944-9403 GCA_002405565.1 Clostridiales bacterium UBA4653 | reverse complement strand
GTCAAGCACCCTTGCGACATTTCCGTTCTCATAGCCTGCGTCGAAAGTCAGATAAACAATCTTTTCGTCCGGATTTTTGCCGATGTACGCCCCGTCATATTTTTCAATGAACGCCATATTGCCCTCCGCCGTCGGGCGGATATGATCCTTTTGCCGCTTGCAATACCAGCTGAACGACTCTCCCGCCCCGAAAGCCGTAACGGTCGACGTGGCGCAGAGCGCCAGTGCAAATATTAAACAAAAAACTTTTTTCATAAAATTCTCCTCTCGGTCTTTTACCTCCTTAATTTCCGCAAAAAGCGGAATTTTAACCGTTGAAATTCCTTCCTGCGGGGCAAAAATCGGCTCTGCTATTGAAAAAATCGGCGCAAAGCTGTATAATTATCAAAAATGTTTTCCGAAAGAAGTGATTTTTTTGATAAATATAGTCCTCGTCGAGCCGGAAATTCCGCAGAACAC
>DHMB01000109.1:7300-8915 GCA_002405565.1 Clostridiales bacterium UBA4653 | reverse complement strand
CCGCAGAACACCGGCAACATCGCGCGCACCTGCTCCGCGACGGGAGCCTCGCTCCACCTTGTAAAACCGCTCGGCTTTGAAATTGATGATAAGAAAATGAAGCGCGCCGGACTTGACTATTGGGACGAGCTCGACATTCATTATTATGAAAATCTTGACGAATTCATGGCTCTGCACGGCGATGACGAGCTCTGGTATTTTTCAACGAAATCCTCCGGAAATTATACGGATATAAAATACGGGGACAATGTTTACCTCGTTTTCGGCAAGGAGACAAAAGGGCTGCCGGAGTCGCTTCTCTGCGCCCATCCCGAAAGGTGCGTAAGAATTCCGATGAGAGAAAACCGCCGCAGTCTCAACCTTTCAAACAGCGTTGCAATCGGGGTCTATGAGGTGCTGCGTCAGAAGGAGTTTTCAGGGCTCGTGTCGGACGGAAAGCGCATTTCGGAGCTCGTCGGCAAAGGAGAATGAGATGAAAATATTGCATAAAACCATACGTCGCGAGCCTTGGGAGAGAGTTATCAAAAGAACCCAGAATTTTTTCTTTTCGGATGACGGCGGCGCTGTCTCGCTCTTGCGTTTTGACAAGTTGACCGCGCCCATAATCCGTGACTACGGCGACGGTCTGCGCGGCACGGTCGCCATGGAGGGCGGCTATTGGCTTCAGCTCGCCTATGACGGCGACAGCTATTGGTACACTTCTTATTTCGACCCCGAAGGGAATTTCCGTCAGGTTTATGTCGACATAACGGCGGGAAACGACTGCAAAACCGCCGAAAATGCCTGCTTTGACGATCTTTTTTCGGACGTTGTCTATACGGCGGAGGGCAATATTTACGTTTTTGACGAGGACGAGCTCTCATCTGCTCTTTCGGAGGGCGTAATCGACAAAAAGACATATGAAAATGTCCGCGCGCTGACAGAAGCCCTCGTGTCCCGCTTCCGCTCGGACGGCAAAGCGATAAAGGCAAAGCTCATTTCGCTTTTTGAGCAAGCCGTTACTCTTCTCCGGGAAGAAAAATAAGAGATAAACTTCGGTCGGTTGCATATGAAAATTAAAAAACAGAGATGATTTTTCATCTCTGTTTTTTGTGTTAAGGGGGGATATGCAAGCGTGCGGAGCACCCCTGCAGGCTTCACCGTATTGAGGATATCTGCCTCCCTCTTTGAGGGAGGTGGCATTTTCGTAAGAAAATGACGGAAGGAGTTTGCAAGGCGAGACATGCAGAAATCATCAAGACGGAAATTCTCTGTAAACGCCGTTCCTTTATCTTTATGTACTTTCTTTTTTGAAAAGAAAGTACGAAAGAAAGCAATTCAGGAGGCACATCCTCCTGAAAGACCACCTGTAAAAGTTCAAGGCGGGACTTTTCTGCCACGTCAGCTTTACCCGTGCAAAGGCGGAAATGCAACTCGAATCTTAAAACGTTTTTTAATTGTGCGGGGCTTTGGTGTCTGCGGGGTTGGGAAAAAGGCAAGAACGTTTGAATTTCTCACTGCGGAAGGACGGTGCATGGCTTGCCGCGACGTGGGACGGCAAAAATAAAAAAGGAGCGGAAAACCGCCCCTTTGATGAGAATATAAAATTAGCTCAAACCAATAACCGAAGTTTCTT
>DHMB01000109.1:5232-7223 GCA_002405565.1 Clostridiales bacterium UBA4653 | reverse complement strand
AGTACGGTCAAAGAAAAGTACGGTTAAAGAGAGGTAAGGGCGGAAGCGGTTTTGGCAGCAAGGCGGGCGTTGTTTAGGACAAGCTGAATGTTTGCCGCAAGGCTGTCGCCGCCTGTGAGTTCTTTAACTTTTGCAAGAAGGAAGGGCGTCGTTGCTTTACCGTGAATTCCTTGCTCTTTCGCCTCTTCGATAGCCTTGTCGATCGCCGCATTTATAACCGTCGGATCCATTGAATATTCTTCCGGAATGGGATTGGTTACGAGCATACCGCCTTTAAG
The DNA here is from genome assembly GCA_002405565.1 of Clostridiales bacterium UBA4653. Lineage (GTDB taxonomy): Bacteria > Bacillota > Clostridia > Oscillospirales > CAG-272 > CAG-841. Next base: position 6,945 of record DHMB01000109.1, on the reverse strand, counting down.
ACCGAGGTCAAGCTTTGCCTTGAATGCCTTTGCAAGCTCTTCCGGCGTGTCGAGACGATAGTCAACGGAGAATCCGCTCTTTCTTGTATAGAAAGCGGGAAGCTCATCCGTGCCATAACCGATGACGGGAACGCCCTTGGTTTCGAGATATTCGAGCGTCAGCCCGAGATCAAGAATCGATTTTGCGCCCGCGCAGATAACCATAACAGGGGTCATTGAAAGCTCTTCGAGATCGGCGGAAATGTCCATAGTTGTTTCCGCTCCGCGGTGAACGCCGCCGATACCGCCCGTTGCAAATATTTTGATTCCCGCCATAGCGGCAATAATCATTGTTGTTGTAACGGTTGTTGCGCCGTCCGAGCCCTTTGAAACGAGCACGGCAAGGTCACGGCGCGACGCCTTCGGCACAGCCTGCCCGCATTTGCCGAGGTGCTCTATCTCGTCCTTTGTCAATCCCGCTTTGAGTCTGCCGCCGATTATTGCAATCGTTGCGGGCACTGCCCCATTGTCACGGATGGTCTGTTCAACGGCAAGTGCCGTTTCAACGTTCTGCGGATAAGGCATGCCATGCGAAATGATGGTCGATTCAAGGGCAACGACGGGCTTTCCCGCCTTCAATGCCGCCTCAACCTCGGGGCTTTTGTCAAGATATTTGTTGAGTTCCATTCTATATCTCTCCTTTTATATTATATTTGAAATTACTTTTTCAAGATTTTCCGCGCTCATATTTTCGCTGACGGCGCTCTTGCTTTCCAGCGTGATTTTCGCCGCCGCAAGTCCGCACAGCGCGGTTTTACGGAGGTCATAACCCTTCCCGTAAGCATAGATAACGGCTGAAAGAAATGAGTCGCCCGCGCCCGTGGCGCTCTCGATTGACGTTTTCATGCACGGCAAAAGCAATCTGCTGTTTCCGTCCATACAGAACACACCGCCCGCGCCGAGCGTTATAAACACTCTTTTGACGCCCTTTCGCAGCATTGAACCCGCGGCGTCCGCCATATCCTTTTCGTCACGGACAGAACCACCGAAAAGCACTTCGGCTTCAAGGTCATTCATTTTGAGCGTGTGGATACTGTGCGATTTTGCATTGTCCAGAATATATCGCAGTTTTCCCGCCTTGCCGCATGACACTGCGTCGGCAAAAAGCGGCGCTTTACAGTTCTCGCAAAGCCACAAAAGCACGTCAGGTTCGGGATTTGTATCAAAAACGACTGCGTCCGCCGTTTCAAAAGCGTCTGCGTTTTTCGTAAGAAACGGCACGTCGATATGTTTTGCAAGCTCCATGTCCGACGCGCCCGACGCAAGGTCGCCGCCCTCGTCGGTTATACATATATAGTATGAGCTCCGCTCTTTCGGGTAAACCGCCGCGCGGGAAATATCCATTCCGAGCCGCCGGCAATCCTCCATCAGAAGCGACGCATATTCGTCGCCGCCGAAACACGTGATAAAATCGACCGTTTCTCCCAGAAGGCAAAGGTTATGCGCTATGTTTCTCCCGACTCCGCCATATGTCACGGTGACCCTTGACGGGTTTGAATCGCGCGGGATATATTTTCCGTAAGGCCGCGCCGTTATGTCTATGTTTGACGCGCCGATAACGGCAACTTTCATTTTTCCGTCGCCTCCTTCGCTCTTTTCCGTTATTATATCACGCAGCATACATTTTTTCAATTACAAAAACGTAAACTTTCCCCTACTTTTCTTTGAAAAGAA
>DHMB01000109.1:0-5183 GCA_002405565.1 Clostridiales bacterium UBA4653 | reverse complement strand
AAAGTAGGCAAAAGAAACTTTAGTTATTGGTTTGATAAAAGTTTATAAAAAGAAAACAGAAATGATTTTTTTCATCTCTGTTTTTGTTTTGACCACACCTCTCTTCGGGAAGAAAAGCAGGCAAAAAACTTTAACAATGGGTTATTGGTTTGTGAAGATGTTTTATTGCCTTCATAAATGGGGTTTATATTGTAGGGGAGGGGTTTCCCCTCCCGTCTCGGCGACGCCTGCAAACGCTTGCGCATTTGCATATTCCTCCCGCCCCTTGTCTTTACCGATATGCAAAGCAAAAGCTTTGCGCTTTTCCCCCGTCCCCCCGCAGGCACGACCCGCACGTACACCCCATAATAACCCCGCGTGGAGCGCACCTCTTCTCTTTTCACTCAAAAAGCTCCGCCGAAGCGGAGCTTTTTGTCTTATCCTATATAAACCGTAAGATTCATTTTTTCGCCCTTCGGCGCGATGATGTTTCCTTCCGGTCTGATTTCCCTGCCGTCCAGCTCTATTCTGCTGACCTTATCGCTCTTTCCGGAGCAGACGAATTTTATATCGTATTCGCAGCCGCGGAAAATCTTCTTTATCGAACATTCTTTCCAGGAAAGCGGCAGACAAGGCTCGATACGCAGCCCTTCAAGCTCCGGATGCAGACCGAATATATATTCGACGGTGCTCTTGAGGAGCCACGAGCTTGCCGCCGTTCTCCAACTCTGTCCGGGCGTTGCGTAACGGTAGCCCGTTTCGGGGGCAAAATATGAGTTATAAAGCGCATAGGGCTCGCCGCATTTCGTTTCGTATTCCGTATTTGAGACGAGTATCTTTTTCAGTCCCTCTTCAACCTTACCCGGTCTATGAAGCATACTGTCCGCCGCCAGCTTCCAGGCGGAGGGGTGCAGATAGATGCCGCCGTTATCCTGAACGCCGGGCGCCTTTTCCGCCATTGAGCCTATGTACGAATACTGGTGCGAATATGCGGGATATGCAAGGCGGGTGCCAAGCTTTGTTTCAAGCAACCTGTCCGCACTTTCCATAGCAATTCTGTCCTTGCCATCCTTTGCGGCGCCGGAAAGCACAGCCCAGAGCTGCGAAATGAGGAATATCTTGCCCTCCTCGCAGTCCTTCGAGCCCATAACTATATCGTCGTCTGTGCGGGCGTAGATATAATATTCGCCGTCCCAGCCGTATTTATCGATACGCTCACGCATTATCTCACCTCTTTCGGCGGCGGTTTTTGCGTCGTCGTCTCTGCCCATAGCCTTTGCAATTCTTCCGAATGCGGCATTCGCTCTGTACCACGCAAGCGTAAGCCATACGGAAACGCCCTTGCCTTCAAGCCCTGCATAGTTTACGCAGTCGTTCCAGTCGCCGCCCCATATGCGGACGAGACCGTAGAGCCCTGTGAAATTCCAGAGAAAGTCAACAGAGCGACGGAGGTGCTCATATACGCTCGCAACGGAGCCGTTATTGAAGGCGACTTCTTCATTTAAGAGGTTTATATCGCCCAGCTCTTTTATTATCGTGTCTGCGGCAAACGTCATCCAGACGGTGTTATCCGCAAATTTTCTGTCGCGCACAGCGCCGTCGATTATCGTTCTCGGCGCATAACCGTTGTCATACTGATATGTGAGAATTCTTTTCAGTCTTTCCCAGGCGAGACGGGGATTTACGCAGGCGAGACATTCCGTATCGCTTGTCAGGTCTCTGTAACCGTTGTGACGGACTCTTGCCCATCTGCTGCCCATATCCGCCGCATATTTCATCCAGCCGTTTATGAGCTTGTCATAGTCACCCCAGGGGGTTTTTATTTCAACGCCGTTGAGTCTCTCCGTATATTTAGCCTCCATACGGGCAAATTCCTTCTCCGTTTCCTCTGCGGAAAGGGCGCGGATTTCTCCTCTGTCATAAGCTACGCCGACAGTTATATGAACCGTCTTTTTCTCGCCGGGGAGGAGGGTTAAGTCGTTCTGAAGAACAAGGCAGAGCTTTTCGGAATTGCAATCGGTGTTCTGGCATTTCAGTCCCTTTTCAAGCGCGGTGGGGTGTTGCTCGTCGCCGTAAGGCCCTATGAACGCGTTGCGCCTTGAATCAAAGCCGGAAATTTTGTCGCTCGACGCCATAAAAGCGAACATCTCGCGGTTTCGGGGAAGGTCGGGGTCGGGATAAAATTCCGTATAAAACCGTCCCCAGACAGCGTTTTTATCTTCGTCTCCGCCGCCGATGCAGGTGTTATATCCCTGCGGGCGATATGTTCCGTCAACCTCTGTTTTTGCATAAGAAACAAGCGAAAGATGTCGCTCTTTATCCGATACGTTTTCAAGCGTTACGCTCCATACCTCGTGCATTCCTTCGCAGGGGACGAATATCCGCAGAGCGCTCTTTATTCCGTCTTTCTGCTGACTTATAACAGTCGAACCGTTTTTATGGGCGCAGAGATAGTCCGTATAGCCGGAGTGCATGGGCAAAGCACAGATACTGAAATATTTTCCGTCCTCACAGACAAAAAGATTTCTGTTTGAAAGAAGAAACACTCTCCTTCCCATATCGTCCTGCGCGACGCCTTCTCCGTAGCCGACCTGCGAGGTAAAAGTTATGTATTCGTCGTTATACATATAGTTATACCAATGGCGCGGAGTTTCCGGCTCCGTTATGAAAAATGTTTCTCCTTTTTCGGAAAAATGACCGTACTGCTTTGTTCTGTCCATAAAAGCGAGTCCTTTCAGAAATGTTTATATAAATTTTTCAGTTCCAGTACGGCAGGTAGTCCCTTGGATTTACTCTGACATATGAACCCGAAATATATTTTCTTATCTCAAAATGCAGGTGCGTTCCCGCATAAGGGTCTGACGTTGTCGGCGACGGGCTGACCCTGCCCGTGTTTCCGCTGTAACCGATGATATCCCCCTGCGAGACCCTGTCTCCGACGGATACCGTTTTTGATTTCAGATGTGCGTAATATGTAAGGTAGCCGTTTCCGTGATCGATGACGACATACGTTCCGTATGTCCAGCGGAGATCGGATTTTGAAAAATATCCGTCGTTATAAGCATAGATGACCGTCCCGCTCATCGAAGCGGTTATCGGCGCGCCGTAATAAACGCCGAAGTCAATACCGCCGTGCGAGTTTGAGCCGCCGTAATACTGGGTGACTCCGTAATTTGCGCCGCCCTGAGCGGCTGTCCGGAACGGCATTGCAAAAGTTTCCTCTTTTTTCTTTGTTCCGATTGCAATAACCTCTGCGATAGGCTCCGTCACGGAGGAGGAAACAAGCTCCCTCTTGGTCTCGACCCCACGCTCATAGGTTATTTTATATGTATTCTCGGTGTAACCGTCCCTGCCATTTGTCAGCGTTTTCCGCTCGCCCTCGGGGATTGTGTCGTCATAGACATATCTGACGGCATAAGCGACCGTGTTTTCCTTTTTGGTTACTGTTTCGTATGTAAAAACGGGCTTTGTCCCGACGCGGACTTTCGCCGCCTCCGGGGAAACCGTTTTTTCGGATATCACCTTGCGGGAGATTTCCTTCCCCCTCTCATAGGTGACCTCATAAACCGCGGTTTTTCTTCCGCTGCGCCCCGCGGACACGGTTATCCGCTCGTCCTCATAAAGCGAAGAGTCCTTTATGAGCTCCGTTTCAAACGGCACTTCCTCCGTCTCCGTGACGGTCTCGCTTGTATAAATCGACTTTGTGCCGATGATGATGACTCTCTTCTCCGCATCTGATATCACGGTTTCAACCGTCTCCGTGCCGATGAGAATTCCGTCCTCATAAATGCTCTTCTCGGTTATCTGCAAAAGCCCCGACCTGCCGTTCACGGAAACATACCGGAAATCCTCATATTCCTCGTCCGAATATACATATTCGGTGTCAAAAGGAATTTTTTCAATGCGGGAGGTTTCCCTCTCCTCGGTCACGGGCGTCCTCGCCGTGGTCGTCTGCGCGGGCTCTGCCGGCTGGTCTTGCCCTGCGGGCGCTGTCGACGTAAACTGCGCGTCCCTTTCGGGCTCGGTCGTCACAAGGGTAACCCTCTCCGTTGACGCGGTCTGCCCCGTTCCGTCCGTAAATTCACGAGCGCTCTGCGTCTCCGTCATACGTCCGGACGCGTCCCTGCATGACGCAAAAACCGTCGCCGCAATCATGGCGGCGGAAAACAAAAGGAATATCCTTTCCCGTTTTTTTCTTTGTTTTGACATAATAAAATACCGCTTTCCTTCCGTAAATACAGCACAGCCGTATTTACCTGCTCTGACAAAATTATATAATAGCGCAGAGCACCTTTTCAAGCGATAAATTAAGGGTGCGGAGGCACAATATTCCTCCTCCGCGGCGTCCCGCAGGGGTGTTCCCTTCCGCGGCACACATTATATCACATTTTCTTCCGAAAATCAAGACTTGTATTTCCCCCGTCGGCGATTTATAATCTAAAATACAATAATATGATTAAAAAGTACAAAAGGACGTGATGAAAATGAACCGCCCACCAAAAGACCCCGGACTTATGAAAAGTCCCATGGACAAAATGCGCGAGCCGAAGCCGAAAAACATAAAAGAGGTTCCGGGTTATCTGAAAAGGATAATCTCCAAATTCTTTTATAGACTTTTCTATATTTTCACCCTTGTCTGGGAGGCAAAGCCGAGCGTTCTGTTTCTGATTTCGTTTTTCTCGATAATCCTCGGAATTCTGCCGGCAGTGTCCGCGTCGATAGCAAAGGACATCTTAAACCGCCTTGCGGTCGACTACACTCAGATAAAAGCCGGCGAAGGCAGCGCCGACGCAATGCTCAATGAAATACTCATGCTGCTCGTATGGCAGTTTGCGATAATCTTCGCAACGTCCGTCGTTTCAAGCCTGAAAACCTATACAACGAGAATCGCAAGCGAGCTCGTTGCGCACAGAACGAACGTCAAAATAATGGAAAAGGCAAAGACTGTCGACGTTTCGAGCTTTGACCGCCCCGATTTTTATGAAAAGCTGGAAAATGCTTCGCGCGAGGCGGGCAACCGACCGATGCAGATCCTTTCCGCAACGTTCTCCTGCATCTCCGCCGTAATCAGTATGGTTTCGTTTATCGTCATCCTTGCCGGAATTCCGGGCGAAATACATATTGCAAGCCTGAGTATGAAAACGGGCGGCTTTGCGCCCGTGGCGGTTGCGCTCGTTGCGATACCCTCCGCTGTCATTTCCTTT
>DHMB01000084.1:20042-22971 GCA_002405565.1 Clostridiales bacterium UBA4653 | reverse complement strand
GTTCGTTTCTTTGAAAAGAAAAGTAAGCAAAAGAAACTTCGGTTATTGGTTTGTAAACGTTTTATATTGTCTTCTCCCTGCGGGAGATTTGCAAGCGCGCAAAGCACCCTTGCAGGCGTCGCCGGGAAGAGTGACTCTCCCGACTGAGTCGGGTGAGAGGTTTTCCTCTCCTTTGGCGTATTTCGCCCTCTCCGTCACGGAAAACCGTGCCACCTCCCCCAAAGTGGGAGGCTAAAGCCTCTTTCTTTCCCCCGTCAGCGCGGACACCAAAGCCCTGCACTATTAAAAACGTTTTTAAGATTCGAACCGCACTTCCGCCTTTGCTTTGGTGAAGCCGACGTGGCAGATAAGCTCCGCCTTGAACTTTTACAGGTGGTCTTTCAGGAGGATGTGCCTCCTGAATTGCTTTCTTTCGTACTTTCTTTTCAAAAAAGAAAGTACATAAATAAGCGGCGTTTGCGGAAAGCTCCCACCTTGATGATTTCTGCACGTCTCGCCCTGTAAACTCCTTCCGTCATTTTCTCTCGAAAATGCCACCCACCTTCTTCTCGGCGAAGCCTGCAATGGTGCTTTTCACACTTGCAAGTCTTCCTCGGAGAGGGAGGCAAATGTCTCCCCGCCCCGCAGGAACAAAAAACCTGCGCAACATAATAATTCCGCGCCGCAGGCGCACCTCTTCTCTTCTCTTTTCACTCAATTTTATGCCCCGAAAAACAAAAATATGCCCTCTCGCGAAGGCATATTTCTGTTTTGAAGCGGTTATCTTGTCGTATGCTCTGTGACCGTGTCCGTCTCTTCTCTCGGTCTGAAAAGGAGAGAAATGCACCAGATGCTTGCAAGAGCAACGAGCGTATAAACGACTCTTGCCGCCGCTGCGTCCTGTCCGCCGAAAATCCATGCGACAATGTCAAAACGGAAAAGTCCGATACTGCCCCAGTTAAGTCCGCCGATGATTGAGATAATAAGTGCGATTCTGTCGATTATCATAAAAAATCAACTCCTTGTTTTTTTATTTGACATTTCGTATTCTCTCCGTTTTTCGTCACACTTATGCATTATTTTTCATTTTATTATTGCAATTACCGTCGCAAAAGGTTAAAATATAGTGGTAAAATCAATTTTAAGGACTTAATATGAGAGCAAGAAAACTTAAACACCGCGACGAGCGCCTGCTCGCCTGCGACAATATAATAACGGACGAATTCTCCTCCGACCCGCCAAGGCTCCTCCCGGGTGAGCTTTTCCCAGACTATTCAAAATTCCGTCTTGAAATCGGTTGCGGAAAGGGCGGCTTTGTCCGCGGGGAGGCGATTTCTCATCCGGACACGGCATATATCGCAGTCGAGCTGATAACGGATGTTATCGTTCAGGCGGCGGAGCGCACACCGAAGGAAGAATATAAAAACGTCGTTTTTCTCAATACAAACGCTTCGCGTCTCGACCGTATCTTCCCCGCCGGCAGCTTTGAAAGAATTCATATCAACTTCTGCGACCCCTGGCCCAAAAAGCGCAACGCAAAGCGGCGTCTCACCTGCCGCACGTTCCTTTCTCTCTTCCGTCCGCTGCTCTCCGAGGGCGGCTGTATAGCGTTCAAGACGGACAATGCGGATCTCTTCGAATATTCCCTTCCGGAGTTCGAAGCGGCAGGTTACAGAACGGAAAAAGTCACGCGCGACCTGCACGCAAGCGAGTATTACGGCTGCGACACGGAGACCGAATATGAAAAGGCTTTCTCCGAAAAAGGCACGCCGATTTGCCGTCTCGAAGCGTATCCGACGCGCTGAAACCGCATTATCTGCGCAAATTCTTCAAAACTTTTTTGAAAAAAAGAAAATTTACTATTGATTTTTCAAAAAAGGCGTGATATAATAAACAACGCTGTATCTCTGTTAAACCGTGCGATATGTTTTTCACGTCGCACTTTGCAGATAAAAATCAATCACGGGAGGTGTAAATATGGCAAAATGTGTATGTTGCGGTAAGGCGCTCGTTTTCGGAAACAACGTTTCCCACTCCAACCGCAAGACAAGCAGAACTTGGAAGCCCAATCTCAGAAAGGTAAGCGCGAATATCAACGGCACTCACAAGACAGTTACCGTTTGCTCTCGTTGCCTTCGCTCCGGCAAGGTAGAAAGAGCGTAACACCTCTGATAAAAGCTTTACAGGCCCCCTTCCGCAAGGAAGGGGATTTTGCGTAAAAAGGGAGGTTTACTTATGAATTTTCTTCTCGTATCGTCCGAAGCGGACAAAAAAATTCTCTCCGGACTTGCGGATTTCGGCACTGTCGTTCCGCTTCCTCCCCTGACGTCGCTGCCAAAACCGATAGCGGCTCATGCAGACACGCTCATCGCGTCCGTAAGCGACGAATTCTTCGTATATAAAGATTATAAGGAAAGCGACAAGCTCTTCCGCGCCCTCGGCTTGCCCTGCACGGTCATAAGCGCCGCCGCGGGAAATGTCTATCCTTCCGACGCCGCGCTCAACTGTTTTACCGTCGGTGACAGGCTCGTCTGCCGCGAAAAAAGCGTTGCGCCGGAGATACTTGAGTTTGCCAGAAAGCGCGGATATAAGCCGCTCGACGTTCGCCAGGGCTATGCGCATTGCTCCTGCGTCCCCGTCGGCGACGGAATTCTGACCTCGGACAGAGGAATCTTCCGTGCGGCGGAAAAAGCCGGTATTGACGCGGCTTTTGTAAGGTCTGTCGGCATCAGCCTCCCCGGCTATTCCGGCGGATTTATCGGCGGCGCATGCGGCACTGTCGGCAGGACGGTCGTATTTTTCGGCGATCTGCGGCGCATTCCCGACGGCGAAAAAGCGGAGGACTTCATTAAAAGCAAGGGCTTTGACCCGTATTATCTCTCGGACAAGCCGCCCGTCGATCTCGGCGGAATGATCTCAATCGAGGTCTGACCTACTTTTCTTTGAAAAG
>DHMB01000084.1:625-19994 GCA_002405565.1 Clostridiales bacterium UBA4653 | reverse complement strand
AAAGAAACTTCGGTTATTGGTTTTGTGCAAATATTCTATTGTCTGCGCAAACGGGCGTTGCAATGCATGATAAAGAAAAAGCTCTTGCTTTCTTCCGTCAACGCAGACACAAAAGCCCAGCACAATTAAAAACTTTTTAAGATTCGAACCGATACTTCCGCCTTTGCTTTGGTAAAGCCGACGTGGCAGATAAGCTCCGCCTTGGACTTTTCAAGAGGGTTTCGGGACACTTCCCGAATTGCTTTCTTTCGTACTTTCTTTTCAAAAAAGAAAGTACATAATGTAGCGATGTTTGCAGAAGAGTTCCATTTAGCGACACTTATTTTCGCAAAAAAACAGAAGCGGAATTCCGCTTCTGTGCCCGTGCCCCGAAAGGGGCTTTTTATATTGTTTTGATAAGATATTTAACTCCGAGCCACCGCCCGAATTTATATCCGACGGCCGGAAAATCGCCGCAGACGGAATATCCGTGCTTTTTGTGAAACGCAAGGCTGGGCGAATTTTCTTCCGTGATGATAGATATGACATTTTTTATTCCCGCCGCGCGTCCGAGCAATTCAATCTGCGAGAGAAGAAGTCCGCCCGTGCCCTTTCCCGTTGACGAAGGGGAAAGGTATATCGAAAGGTCGGCTGTGAAGCGGTATGCCGTGCGATCGGAAAAGGCGGAAAGGTAGGCGTAACCGAGGATTTTTCCATCCTCCTCCGCAATGATGAACGGATATTCCGCCGAGATGTTCTCCGCTCTCCCGGCAAATGCGGCGAGAGAAAGCGGCTCCTCCTCAAACGAATAAGTCGTGTTTTCTATGTAATAATTATATATTTCAAGGCAGGCGGGGAGATCGCCTGTACGCAGGGCTCTGATATTTATCATTTTTGCGTCCTCTTTTTATTTTTTCATAAGTATATCACCCGCAGGCGGCTTTTTCAAGTGTTTTTTACCGTTGCAAAAGGCGGCGGAATGTGATATAATAAACTTGTAAAACAATCGGAGGCGGATGATGAAAAGACTACTCATAATCGACGGCAGCAACCTCCTCTTTCAGATGTTTTTCGGTATGCCCGCAAGGATAACGGGCAGTGACGGAAAAGGCATCTGGGGAACCCTCGGTTTTACGGGCGCCGTCATCAGGATGATAAAAATGACCGCCCCGACGCATATTATCGCCGTTTTTGACGGCGAGCATGAGAACGCCAGAACCGAAACGGACGCAGATTACAAGGCAAACCGCCCAGATTTTTCGTCCGTACCGGAGGAGGAAAACCCGTTTTCGCAGCTATCGGATATCTATTCCGCGCTGGACTTTATGGGTATTCGTCGCTATGAAACCGAGGACTGCGAGACAGACGACATCATCGCTTCTTACGCAAAAGCCTGCGCGGGCGAATATGATATTGTCATCTCCTCGCACGACAGCGACTTTTTCCAGCTGATAGGAGAGAATGTGCGCGTTTTGCGGTATCGCGGGGACAAAAGCGTCATCTGCGACATTGATTACGTTTTGTCAAAAACGGGCGTATTGCCCGCCGGATATGCGGATTTCAAATGTCTGACAGGAGACGGCTCGGACAATATCAAAGGAATTTCCGGAGTCGGGCCAAAAACGGCGGCAAAGCTGATAAATACATACAAAACCCTTGACGGACTTTTGGAAAACGTCGAAAATATTGAAAAAGAATCGCTTCGGAAAGCCATATCCGAGGGGAAAGACAGGCTTTTGAAAAACCGTAGACTTATAAGGCTTTCAGGAGACTGCAAAATCCCGATAGACCCGGAGAACGCGACTTTTTCGGGACGTAGCTTCCGCACGGGAGAGGTGCTCTCCGCAATAGGACTGAAATAACGGACAGGAGGAAAACAAAATTGTTTGAATCGGCGATAAACGAGATAAAAAAGTATAACAGAATAATTATTCACAGGCACACAAACCCCGACGGAGACGCAATCGGAAGTCAGGTCGGTATGAAGGCGCTTCTGAAGAAAAACTTTCCCGAAAAAGAGGTTTATGCCGTCGGTGATCCTGCGGGCAGATATGCTTTTATAGAAGGTTCGACGCCCGATGTAATTCCCGATGAATACTATGACGGTGCTCTTGCGATCGTGCTCGACACCTCCGCAAGGTCGCTCATAAGCGACGGAAGATATACAACGGCAGAGAGAATTCTCCGTATGGATCATCACATTTTCTGCGAGGAAATTGCGGATGTTGATATAGACGAGCCGAGCTTTGAAAGTTGCTGCGGAGTGATAACCGCTTTCGCAAAGGAATGTAACCTTGAACTTACGTCCGTCGCCGCGAATGCGCTGTATTCGGGAATGGTGACTGATTCCGGTCGCTTCCGCTATGACAGCACAAACGCCAGAACCTTCGCCCTTGCCTCCTTCCTTATGGAGACGGGATATATAGATACGGCGTATCTTTTCAGAAATCTTTATTCCGACGACCTTTCGGCGGCAAAGCTGCGCGCTTCGTTCGTGCTGAAAATAAAGCAGACGGAAAAGGGTACGGCATATATTTATACAACAAAAGACGAGCTGGCAAGCGCGGGCGCCGACACGTTCACCGTCTCGCGCGGAATGGTCGGCACGATGGCAGACCTGAAGGGTGTTGACATCTGGGCGAACTTTACGGAGACCGACAGCGGCGTTCTCTGCGAGCTCCGCTCATCAAAATACAACATAAACCCCGTAGCCGTTGCGCACGGCGGCGGGGGACACGCAAAAGCAAGCGGCGCAACCCTGCGCGACAAAACAGAGGCAATGCAGGTGCTTACCGAGCTTGACAAACTTACGGAGGAAAGCGTATGATCGTCGAAAGAACGAAAGAAATGCAAGCTGTGCTTGACAAAATCAAGGAATATCAAAGGATAATAATCTGTCGCCATATCCGTCCGGACGGGGACGCTGTCGGCTCGACTGTCGGGCTGAAAACAATTCTCTCGCTGACCTTCCCCGAAAAAGAAATATACCTGATAAACGAGGATTATTCGGATTATGTGTCGTTTCTCGGCGGGGAGGATGAGGATATCGATCCCTCGCTTTATGCGGACGCGCTCTGCATAGTCATCGACACCGGCTCGGCAGACAGAGTTTCAAACAAGAACTATACTCTCTGCCGCGAGGTTGTAAAAATAGATCACCACATAGTCGCAGAGCCGTACGGCGATATTTGCTGGATCGAGGATTACCGCTCCTCCGCCTGCGAGATGATTGCGGGATTTTATCTTGCCTTCAAGGACGAGCTGAAAATCAATCTTGCCGCCGCAACTGCGATTTATACCGGTATGGTTACGGATTCCGGTCGCTTCCGCTTCCGCTCCGTGACGGGAGAAACTCTCCGCCGCGCCGGCGCGCTTCTGGATATGGGCATTGACACGGACACCCTTTACGCAAGACTGTACCTTGAAGATTTTGATTATATCGCTTTCAAGGCGTATATTTATAAGAGAATAAAGATGACGGAAAACGGCGTTGCGTATATTGTCGTTGATAAAAAAATGCAGGAAAAATTCTCGCTTTCAAGAGAGGACGCAAGCAACGTAATTTCATTTCTTGACTCTATCCGCGGCAGTATCATCTGGCTTGCGTTTATTGAAAATGACGACGGAACGATCCGCGTTCGCCTGCGCTCACGCTTTGTGACGGTGAACGAGCTCGCCTCAAAATATCACGGCGGCGGGCACGATTGCGCAAGCGGCGCCACCGCATATAGCAAAAAAGAAATGAATTCAATCATTTCCGACGCAGATATGCTAATTAAAGATTACAAATCAACACACGAGGGCTGGCTATGAAAATACTTCTGACAAATGATGACGGTATCGGCGCAAAGGGGATAAGCGTGCTCGCAAATTGGGCAAAGAGGCTCGGCGAGGTGACGGTAATTGCGCCGAAAAGCGAACAGAGCGGCAAAAGTCACGGAATAAATATTCATTCGGAAATGGAGATAAAAGAAGTCGATTTTCCGGGTGCGGAGCGGGCGTTTGCCGTCGATTCAACCCCTGCGGACTGTGTAAGGTTTGCTTTGCTGGGGCTCGGAGAGAAGTTTGATCTCGTCCTCTCCGGAATCAACTGCGGACTGAACATCGGAACGGATATTGTCTATTCCGGAACCGTCGGCGCGATATTCGAGGCGGCGGCGGAGGGCGTGCCGGCTGTTGCCGTGTCCACCCAGCCGGATTATCTGGACGGCGTCGGAGCTCATCTTGACAGAGTCTGCGACTTTTTCGTAAAGCACGGACTTCTTTCGCATTCCTCGCTTTATAATGTCAACATTCCGAAAGACGCAAAAGAAATTCTTTTCACCCGTCAGGGCGGCAGATATTATAACGATACCTTTGAAAAAACGGGCGACTTTTCATATCGCCAAAGGGGACTCTGCGTGCATGTCGACAAAAAGGATTTCGCCATTGACACGGACGCAACCCTGAACGGCTACATATCCGTAACGCCGATCACGCTTGACAGAACGGATTATAACGTTCTCTCCGAAATATCAAAGCTGAAATAACAATCCATTTCAAAAATCCCGCCTTGGCGGGATTTTTATATTGACATTGTTTTTTATGTGTGATAAAATATTGGGAGAAAAATATTGGGATATAGCCAAGTCGGTAAGGCACAAGACTTTGACTCTTGCATTTCGCTGGTTCGAGTCCAGCTATCCCAGCCAAAAATCCGAAAGTTTCGACTTTCGGATTTTTCATTTGTGCCGCAAGGCACAACCTCGTTTGCGTGCGGCGCACGCAACATCATTCAGCTGTAAGCTGACATCATTTCGCCGCAAGGCGGACACAAGTGAGGTTGCGCGGAGCGCAAATGAAGATGGCTATGCCAAACGGGGTGGGCTGACGCCCAATGGAGTTGCGCTCCGCGCAAACGGAGGTGCAGTCGTTCGATACTGCGCATAAATGATATTGATTCTTGATCGGAAGTATGGTATTATATTTGGTGTGGAAGGCGGTGAAATTGTGAGAGAAGATAAGCTCGGTGATCTTTCCATGGAATTATCCGTTGAAGTTTTGCAGTTGACGAAAGAATTACACGCAAGACACGAAAATATAATCTCCAATCAAATCGGCAGAAGTGCAACGAGCATTTGTGCCAATATTGCCGAAAGCAAATACGCCCACGGTCGCGCGGATTTTATTGCAAAACTCGAAATATCGCTCAAAGAAGCCAATGAAACGGGCAAATGGCTTGAAATGCTATGGAAAAGCGGATATATTGACGAGCAGAGATACAAGCGGCTCGACCGCAAATGTGCAACAATAAGGTTTTTGCTCATTAAGTCCGTTACCACGGCGAAAAACAATCTCAAATCGAAGAAGGAAAACAGGCAATAAACGATTCTAAAACCGAACGTATTAAAAAGCACTATGATTTGCTGATCGATGAAGACAATGATCCCTTTCGTGATCCGCCTGTTTTGCAGGAATACATGGACAGGTGGGATGGTCAGGCTTTGATAGACGCCATGGCTCTCGGAAAGAAAAAAACGGTTCTTGAAATAGGCATCGGTACCGGAAGAATTGCGAAAAAGGTTGCTCCGCATTGTTTACAGTTGACTGGCATTGACATTTCTCCTAAGACAATTGAGAGAGCAAGCATCAATTTAAGCGCTTATCCCAACATTGTCTATTTATGTGCTGATTTTTTACGGTATCCGTTTACTCTCACATATGATGCAATCTATTCCTCTTTGACGATGATGCACTTTGAGGACAAGCAAGGAGTTATTGCAAAGGTTGATTCGCTTCTCAAAGACGGCGGCGTTTTCTGCCTGTCTATTGACAAAAACCAAAGTAAACTCATTGATATGGGGGACAGAAGAATTGAGGTTTACCCTGATACGGTGGACGATATTGTTTCATCTTTGTCAAAAACGAACATGAAACTTAGTGCCGTTCGGGAGATCGAAAACGCTTTTCTTATTACATGCAATAAGTAGCTTTCTGCGCATGTGTAGCTGTATGGGGGGCTGTAGACAGATTCGGACTAATGCATAGACTGATTCATTAATTTGTGATATCATAAACTCAACGCAAAGTTGAGGGCAATTCGTTTTTAAGTCGCTTCTTATTTTCCAAGGTATGTGTTACAATATAATCACGGTACCGAAGTATTCTACTCGGAGGTTATATCATGTCATCTACAATGGGGCAGATCATCAAAGCTCTGCGCACGAAAAACGGTTTTACGCAAGAGGAGCTTGCTGAACGGCTTGGGGTTACTTATCAAGCAGTTTCAAAATGGGAGAATGATACGGGGATGCCGGACATATCGCAGGTTGTTCCGCTTGCATCAATATTCGGTGTTAGTACAGATGTGCTGTTTGGCATTGCCGATACAACAGAAAATGAAGAAGCGTGGAAAATTGTTCAACACGCCGGTGGTGTAGAAAAATACGGTGAAGTTGTATCGTATTTGAACGCGTATGATATTTTACTTGACGGGTTGAAGAAATATCCTAACAATCTGATCATTATGATCAATTGTATGAATCTCGGCGCTTCGCTTTCATTGCCGGAAAACGGATGGATTTATGCTGAAAAACGAGCCAAAGAAATTGCATCTGAAACGATTCGTCAAGCGAATTTTATTATAGCAAATTCGAAAAATATCACCGATATTTTATCTGCTCGTCAAGTCTTGGTTTTTCTTTATTGTACACAAGGAAATTTTACTTTAGCATCGAACGAAGCAAGAAACTTCCCCCCTCGCGCCGATTTAACCGTGTATTCCAATATGGCAATCGTTAATGAATACATGGCTAATTACAAAAGAACCGCAACATGTCTTTGTAGCAATATTGACTATACGTTGCAAGCTTTCGAAAATGATATTGCGCGACTTGGAAAAACATACTGCAACGACGGAAAATATAAGGATGCTATTGCTGTATACGAAACATTTTTCGAGGTTATGAGTGTAATATTCAAAGATGAAATTCCTCTTTCATATCATGATTTTGATTCGGGAGACTGTTATTTGCTATTAGCAGAAGCATATCTTGCAACAGGCGAAACCTCAAAGGCAATGGGTGCCGTAGAAAAATCCGTTATGTATTATATTGATCTTTACAGCACATATACGGGACAAAAAGTTTTGCAACGTAGCCATATCAAATCACCTGTCATAAGGGAAACCGAAGTGATCACGTCATTGCCTAAAGAAAACATAAAGCAGATGTTGCTAAACAAATTATCTACACCAGGAATTCAATTCTTGAATCAGGAAACTCGTTTTCTTGAGCTATTTGCTATCGTGAATAATCTGTCGTAACAATCTTACATTTCGCCTCCGCTATTACCTATCTGCATAGACCTCGTTTGCAAGCATGGCATTGCACCCCGGAAGATCGCGGTCACTGGCAAGCCCCTGCTTCACCAAGGGAGAGGTGTACCTTCATGATGCATCTAAATTGGATAACACAAATTCGGCAACTGAATTGACCTGTAAACACAAAAAGCACTTGCAATGCAAGTGCTTTTTCAGTTATATTTGCTTGCGGAAGGCAGCTTTCTGCGCTGTGACGTGCCGCAGTTTACTTTTCGCGGTTTCAGGGATTTTTCCGATCAATATTCAGTATCGAGAGGCAGTACGGGCATCTGAGACGTCCCTGGGTCATCAGCTCCGTAATGGTTGTCGGAATAAATTTGCCGCAACGCGGACAGGAAATACCGGGCATTTGTGTCGACGTGCCGCCCGAAACCGTTTCAAGATCTTTGTCCGTGAGCGTATACGCATTTTTTTCGTTGTTTTGATTATTCATATTTATTTTCCTTTCCTTTGATCTGAAAGTATATTAAATATTTGTGCTGTAATCGGGAAGAGCCGCCGCGATTTTTTCTGCGTATCCGTTTTTCCAGAAGAAACATTTGGAAGGGTCGATTCCGAGCTTGTCCCCCGTAAAAGCCATTGCTATGGCGCGACAACCGCCGTTGCAGAGCTCAAAATGGGCGCAATTACCGCACTTTTGGTTTTTCTCCCGCAACGTTCCGAGCGTTGTACAGACTTCTTCAAGGTATTTTCCATCCGAAAGCAACGTTTTCAGCGGGGTTTGTTTTACGTTTCCGAGAAAATATCCATGCTGCTCGTAATAACCGGACAGCTGATGACACGGATAAAGATTTCCGTTTGCCGCAACGGCGACCATTCCGCGATTGCCCTTGCATACGGGGGCACTGTCGCGATACTTGCCTTTGCAGGAGTTGACTGCGGCAAGAGTATAAAATTTTGTTTTCGGATAAAGCGTTCCCACTTGCCATACGGTCATATTCATATCATGAGCTTCCGCCGCGTATTTCTGCCAGAGACAGATTGCTTTATCAAAATACTCTTCAAACGTAAGGCAGGCGTCGCCGGCATTCTGCACCCAACGCGGAGCTTCGGTCGTGCGGATGATCCGCATTTCAGTTACGCCCATTGCGTCAAGCTTTCTTGCCGTTTCAAGCATTACGTCGCAGTTCCGACGATTCATATTTGTCTGCACTTTGACGGGAAATCCGTTTTCAATACAGAGAGAAATCGCGTCAAGCGCCGTTTGTTCGGCGCCCTTATGATTTCGCATCCAATCGTGATAGCCGATTCCGTCAAAGGATATTTTCACAAGAGGAACGCATCCGATATTTTTCAGGCGCTTAAGTGCCTGTTCGTTTATGAAATATCCGTTTGTATTCAGCTCTTCGACGAACATTCCGCGCGAATAAATGCCTTCTATAATCTCAAAGAAATTTTTATGCAGCATAGGCTCGCCGCCGGTAATCGTGAACGCATTTATCCCGCAATCACGCGCCTGGTCAAGAAGGCTGTTCATTTCATCCATTGTCCATTCGCTCATAAGCGGGGCATTGTCTGCCGCGTTGAAACAATGAATACAATTATAATTGCATTTGCCTGTTATCATCAGATTCATTGCGGGAAAATAACGGTTTTCAAAAACGCGGGCACGGCTCCAATCGGAGAGCTTTTCGCCGCCCTCTGCTTTATGGATAAAGCCTTTTTCAATGAGCTCGCGCGCGATAGCGCTCTCGTTTTCGTCCGGCAACTCGGTTTGTCCGTCACACGCAGACAGAAATTCAAATTCTTCTTTTTTCAGTCCCGCCGCATTGCGTTCTCCCTTTATGTAATATGCATATGGGACAAGCCGCCACGAACGCAGAGCAATATAGGGGTTCAAAATATAACGCATAAATATTCCTTATAATACCCGCATTATGTCGGGCTAAATTCGATTTTTCAAATAACGGACTGCAAATTATGGCAGTCCGTTTACTTGTTTGAATCGGTTTATTTCTTCTTTTTGTTGCAAAACCAGAGACCTTTTTCGTATGTGCAGTATTTGCAGTTGTTGCATACCGCCATGCAGCCGCATTTGCAGAACACAACGCCGACGCCGGTAATGACATTTTCGTTGCCGCATTTTTTACATACAAAACCCGTGCAGCCGTGACCGACTGTCACAATTTCTCTGCCGTCGTCTGTGTGACACCCGCCGCCAGAAATATTGTCAAGCTCGTCGTCTGCAAGCTCGCCTGCCTTCGGATGGAACCGATTGAAATACGCCTGTGCGCTCTCGTCGGTCATTTCAATGCCGTTTTCCTTTGCAAAAGCTATCAGTTCTTCAGGGGTTTTTGCTTGTTTCGCTTTTGCTATAAATTCCTTATCCATTAAAACCTCCTATTATGATAAATTTTCAAATGTGTATTATGCGGGGGCAATCAGGCTTTTTTCAAAACTTCTTATGCGTATTAAGCTGTCCGCTATTGGATTGGCATCCGCCGCCGGCAACGTTATCAAGCTCGTCGTCCGAAAGCTCGCCCATTTGGGGATTGAGCTGATTAAAATACGCATTTGCGCTTTCTTCCGTCATTTCAATGCCGTTTTCTTTTGCGAGAGCCATAAGCTCCTCAGTGCTTTTTGCCGATTTTGCCTTTTCAATAAGTTCGGGTGTAAAGTTGTTTTCCATAAAAAACTCCTTATTCAAGTAAATTTATTTTGTATTCTTGGGATTATTGCAGAGCCACAAGCCTTTTTCGTATGAGCAATATTGGCACGACCCGCAATTTGCGACTGCATCGCATTCTCTGCAATGCGGCACAATACATATAAAATTGTGCGCACCGCTGCCGTCTTTTTTGCAGCGGAATCCATGGCACACGTGACCTAATGAAGTGACCATTCTTCCATCGCCTGCGTAGCACGAACCGCCTGCCACGTTGTCAAGCTCGTCGTCTGCAAGCTCGCCCATCTTGGGGTGGAGCTGATTGAAATACGCATTTGCGCTTTCTTCCGTCATTTCAGTGCCGTTTTCTTTTGCGAGGGTCATCAGCTCGTCGGGGGTTTTTGCCTGTTTTGCTTTTGCGATAAGTTCATTGTTCATTTCCATTGCAATTCTCCTTTGATGTTTTTATTTTTTAATTAAATGCTCAGATTTTTGTATCAATCAGCCCTTTTTACTATTTGCGGGATGGTAACACTCGCGTGGTTCAGCCGCCTCAGCCGCTTTCATGATCAGCTCTAAAATGGTCGACCAAAGAGAACCGCTTATAGCGTTAGGATCGACACCCCAGTATCTGCATCTGCAGCAGGTGCCTCTTACGCCGTAGGTTGATTGCCCGTCCTGATAATGCTTGCATTTGTAGCCGCAGGTGGTTTTGAGACGTCCACCGCTTGAGTAGCATCCGCCGCCGGCAACGTTATCAAGCTCGTCGTCTGCAAGCTCGCCCATCTTGGGGTGGAGCTGATTAAAATATGTATTCACTTCTTTTTCGGTCAATTCCATGCCGTTTTCTTTTGCAAGAGCCATCAGCTCTTCGGGGGTTTTTGCTTCCTTTGCTTTTGCAATGAGTTCGTTGTTCACTTCCATTATTGTTTTCTCCTTATTAAAAATTTTTCTTCAATGGGAATAGCGCTCAGTTGTTTTTCAGTATTTTTATATCCGATTTTCAGCGCCTTTAATCTGCTTTGGGAGTGCTGTCGAGTCTCTGTCGCGCGACAAGCTCCGCAAAGAAACCGTTCTTTTCGATAAGCTCGTCATATTTGCCGTCCTCGATGATCTTTCCGCGATCGAGAACGATAATCCTGTCGCACTGCTTTATTGTTGAAAGTCTGTGGGCGATCACGATTCTTGTACATTTCAGCGAGCTGAGAGATTCGGATATCTTTTTCTGAGTGATATTGTCAAGCGCGCTTGTCGCCTCGTCAAACATAAGTATTTTGGGCTTGGGCGCGATAGCACGGGCTATCATCAGTCTTTGACGCTGCCCGCCGGATATACCGCCCGAGCCTTCGGAGATTATTGTGTTCATCCCCATTGGCATTTTTCTTATATCATCGGCTATTCCCGCAAGCTCAGCCGCCTCCCAGGCTTCGTCTTGGGAAAGCCACGGCGCGGAAATGACTATATTCGAATATATATCGCCCTGAAACAGCTTTCCGTTCTGCATAACAACGCCGATGCGACGTCGCAGAGAGCGAAGATCGATTCGTTCAAGGTCTCTTCCGTCATAATATATTGCTCCTTTTTGAGGATGCTCAAAGCCGAGCAGCAAACGCATAAGCGTTGACTTTCCGCAGCCCGTTTTCCCCACGATGGCAACGTATTGTCCCGGACGTATTTTAAGCGACATATTGTCTACGACAAGGGGCATATTTTCGCTGTATCTGAAAGAAACGTTGTTAAGCTCAATTCCTCCGGACAGCCTTGTGATCACCTGCTTTCCGTCAGAAACTTCGGGAACGGCGTCAAAAAACGGTTTCACCATATTGAGTATCGGCTTTATCTGCGAAACGGTGAGCGCGATTCCGGCAAGCGCCATAAATGCGCCGGACACCATTCCGTACGCCGTATTGAAGGCGTAATAATCGGCTACGGAAATTCCCGATTTCACCGCCATGCTGTACATTACTATCGTTCCCACAAGGCTTATGGCAAGGCTTATTACGGAGTTAAGCTCGATAAACGCGGGCGGGCCGTACGTAAGCTTTGCATTCTTGGCATAAAGATTACCCCATCTTGCAAAGGCGCGCTTTTCTGCGCCGGCGAGCTTTATTTTTTGTATTCCCGTGATGAGAGCATATGTCATACCGTCCTCTTTGCCGGAAAGCTCCATCTGACGTATGCTTAATTTCATCTGAACAAGAGACGATACAACCGAGAACACAACAGTCACAAGAATAATTATAAGCGCAGGAACGACAAGCGCCGGAGCATAAACAAATATCTGCGATATGTATATAAGCGAGAAAATTGAAGTAAGTCCCGTGGAAAGGACGGTTGACGCAAGCATTTTGCAAAGCACACCGACCTGAGACACACGGTTTGAAAGTTCACCCGCGCTGTACTGCTTGAAGAAATCGGCGGGGAGCGACATTACTCGCATCATGGTTGCCGCGTCAACCGATATGTTGAGCTTCGTTTCGATCCGGGCCGTAATCATATTTTTTACGGCTGAAATGAGAAGCGTGCTCACAGAAACGCATACGGAGAAGAATGTAATTGCAAAAAGCAAGCGCGTGTTCCCCGACGGAAACACCCGATCAAACAGGAGCTTGCTTATCATCGGCGAGACCATGCCGATAAGCGATAAAGCAAGCGTTGCCAGGGCAATCATCACAAAATCGGAGGCGGAAAGCGCCCGCACGATATATGCGGCAAGCGATGGCAGACTGATTTTCTTCAGAGGAAAAGGCTTATAGAACGCAATCGCTTCCGCTTCCAGCAAATGCTGATTTTTATGATTTATTTTTTTTCGTTTGCCTGTATCATAGTCAAAATAGCTGTAACCGGAAAGTCCTGTCGGAATAAGCGCAACAACTCTTCCGCTTTCGCGCAGCACGCCGAGCATTGCGCCGATGGCGTCGCGATACCAACCGTCCTCCAGCTTTATCGTGCGTCGCATAATGCCGTATGGGCGCATAAGATATTCAAGCTGTTCGTTTACGTCGCTGAGCCCGTCGGGCACTTCACGGCTTTTTACATGGTAATACCGCAGAATTTCGTCTATGGCGTCCTTTGTGACGGCGCGGTCATTGTTTAAGGAGGCTTCGATTTTTCTGCCCGTTATGGCAGACGCCATATTTGCAAACGCTTCGGCAAAAGCCTCGTCGTCGTTCTGTTTGCGATCTCTTATTTGTTCGTCAAACCAACCCATATGTATCCGCCCCTCCTTACTCGTTTGATACGAGCTGCGTATATGCTCCGCCGTTTTTCATCAGCTCGTCGTGCGTTCCGCGCTCGATAACTTTTCCCTGATCCATTACGATGATCTCGTCGCAGTCGCGTATTGTGGAAAGTCTGTGTGCCACGACAATGCAGGTTATGCCCCTGTCTTTTATGGATTTTACTACGTCGTACTCGGTTTTTGCGTCAAGCGCGCTCGTCGCCTCGTCAAGAATTATGATTGTGGGATCCTGCGCAAGCACTCGCGCTATCTCCATACGCTGTCTCTGTCCGCCGGAAAAATCCTTTCCGCCTTCGGTCAGCCTGTACTGATAGCCGCCTTCACGCTGCATAATATCCTCGTGGAGCTGTGCGTCGCGGGCAGCCATTATCATTTCAAAATCTTCAATGGAGTTATCCCACATTTTTATATTGTTTGCAATAGTATCTTCAAACAGAATAATGTCCTGATCAACTACGGCAAGAGAGCCCGTAAACACGCTGCGGTCTATCTTCGATATAGGCTTTCCGTCAAAAAGTATTTCCCCGCTCCAAGGTTTATAAAGTCCGGATATGAGTTTTGAAATCGTGGATTTTCCGCATCCGGACGGGCCGACAAAAGCAACGCGGCTGCCGGGAGTCAATGTCAGGCTGAAATCTTTTATCAACGGTTCCGAAAGGCGTGAATAACCGAAGGTTATATTTTTAATTTCAATATTTCCGGAAAGCTTGTCGTATTCAACGTTTTCGTCATCGTGTTCTTCAAAAGTCACGTCGGAGGGATATTTCATAACGTCCTCAATACGTTCCATATCCGCACGCATTTCCTGAAGCGACTGACCTGCCGAAATAAGCGACATCGCAGGTGAAACGAACGATGAAAGAAATCCCTGAAACGCCATAATCATACCGACGGTAAACGTGCCTTCCATAGCGAGAAAAACGCCCGTCATAAGCACTGCCGTTCCGCAAAGCGAGCTTATAAGAGCCGGCAACAGTCCGAGAAGCTGATTTGTGCGTTGAAAACGAACCTGATTTGTGTTTACACTTGCCTGATAACCCGCCCATTTTTCAAAAAAGCCGTTTTCCGCTCCGCTTGCTTTTATTGTTTCAATCATTTCTATGCCGGCGACCGTAGTTCCTGCGAGCTTGCCGGCGTCACGCATTTGCACGCGTGTAATATTTATGCGTTTTTTTGAAATAATACCCGAAAGAGCAAGATTTGCAAGCACCGAAAAAAGTCCTATCAGCGTAAGAATCACGCTGTATCTGATCATGACCACAAGATAAAACACCATCATGGCTGCATTGAGCGCAAGCGGCGCAAAGGTGTCGACAAGCCGCTCCGCTATCATAGCGTTGGACGCCTGCCTGCCCTGAATATCGCCCGCCATGCGCTGAGAGAAAAATTCCATAGGCATACGCAGAATTTTCCACATAAAAGTTGTGTTTCCCACCATGGCGAGCTTTCCGTTTATACGGAGAGAATAAACCGCCTGTATCCAGGCGACGATAAGCTGTATTATGCTTATCCCCGCGAGGGCTATTGTAAACGGCGTAAGCCATTCCGGATTTTCTTTTGTCAGCAATCTGTCAAGGAAAATCCGCGAAAATGCCGGAGTAATCACGCCGAGAAGAGATGAGATGACGGAGGTCAGAATTACAAATACAATTGCGGTGCTTGCGCCGACAAGCCTTTTTTTCGCATATTTCAGCATTGACTGAGGCTTGCCCTCCGGCTCAAAGCTTTCGTCCGGCTCAAAAAACAGACAGACGCCTGTAAACGAGTCGTCAAAAACACTCATCGGAACAGTATATGTACCTTTTGCGGGATCGTTTAATACCGCTTTGTTGCCCTTGAAGCCGTTGAGAACCACGAAGTGATTGAAATTCCAATGTATGATGCACGGGAATTTGCCCTCTTTTTTCAGGGTTTCCGGCTCATAACGATAGCCCTTCGCCGAGAGACCATAGCTTCTTGCGGCACGAAGAAGGTTCCTTGCGTTTGAACCGTCGCGCGAAACGCCGCAATCAAGACGTACCTGTTCGAGCGGGATCCATTTTTCATAATAGGCAAGAATCATCGTAAGGCTTGCGGCGCCGCATTCGAGCGCTTCCATCTGCATTACGACGGGCACTTTTGCCACGCCCTTTGTTATGGGAGATTTGATTTTTACGGTTGACTTCATTTCCGCACCTCAGTTAAGCACAAAGTCAAGAGGTCTGACGCGTTCCGTAATGACCGAAACCGAAAATGTGCCGTTTTTCATGCCGCTTGCGTCGACGCTCAGCGCATATACCCAATCGCCCGCCGAAGCTCCTATAAGATGAAGAAGATACGGATCGGTACTGTCGTCGAGCTGAACGGGAGAGCCCGGCATCTCCGATAACGCAAACTCCGATTCGTCAAGCGAAATTATAGCTTTTTCGCTTATTTTTGCAAAGTCCTCTTCGCTTACATAAACGGTAAGATATCCGTCCTTGCAGACGCCTCCCGTCTGAAATGCGGTGTCAAGACGTCCGAACACTCCCCATACGAACACTCCTGCCAGCAGTATGATAACAGCCGCAAGAATCATCCATACGCTTGGGTTCGATACCCGGATATAATCGTTCATCTGCTCCGGCGAAGAGATTTTTTCAATGCTTTTTTGACGGAATATCGGATTGCTCATGCTTTTACCTCGTTAATAAATTTTTAATCGGATCTGAATCTTTTATATATCCTTCCGGATGCGAAGAATATTCTGACCGTCTTTATACTCGTATGCTATTTCATCCATTGTTTTCTTGACCATAAAAATTCCGAGCCCGCCTATCGCACGCTCTTCCGCGGACAGGGTTATGTCGGGATCGTCCTTTTTCAGCGGATCGTAAGGAATTCCGTGATCGATAAACGTGATAATGACGGAGATCGGCGCCTCCGTCACCTCAACGCGCACCGTAGCGGGGCCCGTTTCGGGATTGTAAGCATAATGCGCTATGTTGCCGAAAAGCTCGTCTATCGCTATATCGATCTGCATCTGCGCTTTGATTGGGCAGTTTATCTCTTCAAGCTGACCGTTTACGAATTCGGTCACTTTTTCTATATTTTCAACCGTTGCGGGAATCGTCATTTCTTTCATTTTTCAGAACCTCCGTTATATTTCAGATACAGCATTGTGATATCGTCGAACTGCGGGGCATCTCCCACAAAATTATCTATGTCCGCTTTTACCGCGCGGCAGATGTCCTCTCCGGCGAGTCCGTGCAGGGTGTTGAGCAGCTTCAGAAGTCTCTCTTCGCCGTAAAGCTCGTTTGCGGAGTTTGTCGCCTCCGTAACTCCGTCGGTATAGAGATATATCTCGTCGCCGGGAGAAAGGACAAGCTCGTTTTTGCGATATTTCATACCTTCCATTCCGGCAAGGATAAATCCCGGTCTTGATTTCAGGTATTCAAACGTTCCGTCTGCGTGTCTTACGAGCGGGGGATTGTGTCCCGCGTTTGCAAACTCGATCTTTCCTGTGCTTATATCAAGCACACCCATCCAGGCGGTTACAAACATTCCGGCTTCGTTCGATTCGCACAGCTTTGCATTAGCAATTGTAAAGACTTCATCAACTGACTTGCCGGATTCTGCATAACCCTTTATTATGGTTTTTGCCGTCATCATAAACATTGCGGCGGGAATTCCCTTTCCGGAAACATCGGCTATAAGAAATCCGAACTTGTTTTCGCCCACAAAGTAGAAATCGTAAAAGTCTCCGCCCACCTCTTTGGCGGTATCCATTGTTGCGTATATGTCAAATTCGCCGTGACCGGGATACGGCGGGAATACCGTCGGTATTGCGGAATGCTGAATGGTTTTGGCAAATTCAAGCTCTTTGTCTATCCGCGCAGCCGCTTCGGCAATATAGCGTTTCAACGTCAGAACGGTTGAGTTTATATCGTCGGAAAGGGAGGCGAATTCTTCATTTGTTCTTACGTCAACTACGGTGTCAAGGTTGCCGCTCGTTATCTTTGCAAGGGATCTGTTTATCTTTGCCATATTGTCAACGACAAGTTTTTTAATCAGGAAATAAACAACTATGAACAACATCCCGAAAACGACGAATTCCATAAATACCGTAACGTATACCGATACGTCGCGCGAGAATACCGCTTCCGTATAAGGCATTGCGGCAACTATATAGTACCCTTCGGAAACGATATAACGGCAGAGCGATTCTTCGCCGTAAACGACGGCGTCAAAATATTCGTCTTCGGACATTGCGGCGCGGTCTATGAAAATTCCGGAAACATCGAGGTTTTTGCCTTCGTTTCCGTGTCTGTCGCTGACGATGTTCCAATCTTCGCCGGCAATTATTATCGAGCCGTTTTCTCCGATGTGTCTGTTGCGCGTGACGCCGACGACAACGTCGTCAATATCTCTTTGAAAGCGTTCCGCGTCATAAGCCACCTGCACAAATCCGCCGCTGTCAAGCACAATACCCGCATATTTACGGGAAATTGACGGATTTAACGATGTGGGCTGATAGTTCTGGACGTATTCTTTGGTGTTTCCGTCAAGCAGGACGAGAAACTCTGCCGACTGATCTCCTCCGCGCATGTCATAATAAAGAAATTTATCATATGTGGATTCCACAATAACCCCGCGCGAATTGATGATATTTATTTCCGCCACGTCATATTCTTTTTCGAGAGCGCAAAGCAGCTCATAATCAACTTTATCAGCCGAATTTATGCGCCCGGCGATTTTTGATGTGATTTCAAGAAGGTTTTGGTTTGAAGCGTCAAGAATGTCCTCTCTTACGTCTTCAATGTTCAGTTTCAGAAGGTCGTTCGCTTCGTTTTTGGCAAGCTCTGTTTGCAATGCCCATGTGAAAATCGTCGTCATAAGAAAGCCTGCCGTGACACAGATCAGAAGAAAACGCTGAAATGACTGCGAAATGTTTTTAAGATCGTGCTTTGCGCCTTTGCGGTCTGCTCCGGAAAGTATCGAAAGCAGAATTCCCGCAAGCATTACGGCAAGACTGTTTACCGCTATCATAGGGAGCGAACAGGTTCGCACAAACGAAAAAGCGGTTCTTGCGTCGGTCATATTGGTAAGGAATATCATCAGCATATGTATGACTTCCGTTATGGTCGCCGTCGCAAGGCAATAATACCATTTCGGTTTTTTGTCATCAAACATATACTTCCGCAGTACGGCTGCGAAAACGCCGGCGAGTATGGTTGAAATGCTACAGGCGAGACGGGTATATTCGCCCGCTCCCCAAAGAACGGCAAACCACCGTTCAACTCCGCCTATAACTCCGGCTATGATTCCTGCCGGCGCGCCGAAAAGAAGTCCCGCGCAGATGGGCGAGGCGTCTCTTGCGTTTATTATTGCGCCGTCGGTCTTGACGCCGAATTCCGTTCCGAGAATAGCAAGTCCTCCGAACAGAATACCTATAATTATCTGTTTGGCGGCATAGGGAATCTTGCTTATCGCTTTTGTCTTTTCCGCAAGATATATCAGCGTTGATAAAATTACGGGCAAAAGCGCCACGACAGAGAGCAAAAAGAAAGTTTTCATATTTTCTCGTTTATTCTATTGTCAAAATATCGGAAAAGCCTGTTATTTCAAACACTTCCATAACGTCTGCGCTTACGCCGATCAGTTTCATACTGCCCTGGCGGTTCATTACTTTCTGTGCCGCAAGCAGGATACGAAGTCCTGCGGAGGAGATATACTCTACTTCGGAAAAATCGAAAATCAGCTCTTTCACCCCGCTGACAGACTGTTTGAGCTCCGCTTCAAGTGCGGGAGATGAATTTGTGTCGAGTCTTCCGGACAATGCAAGTGTGAGCTTTTCGCCTTCGGAAATTTTGTTTATTGTCATAATTTTATATCCTTTCATTGAATAAGTTTATTCTGTTTAATACGCCGCCGCGAGAGAAATTTATAAATCGGTGCTTTCCGGCGTTGCTCTGTATTTTTGTATAAACATTGCCGAGCTTTGTTTTAAGATTTCAAGCTGGCTTTTCAGATAATATTCATCCTCAAACATAGCGTAGTGAACGCTGGCGCGGATAAGGATGAATATAAGCGGCGTAAGCACCTCGCACGGAATGCCGAGCTTCATTTCAAGGCTTTTTGCATATTCGGTGTAACGGTTGTTTACGCCCTCAAAGAATTTTTTGCCGTGTTCTATGTATTTCGGGTGCGTATAGACCTGATACAT
>DHMB01000084.1:0-575 GCA_002405565.1 Clostridiales bacterium UBA4653 | reverse complement strand
ACCTGATACATCAGCCGGTACTTTTTTCCGTGCTTTTCTGCTGTCCAATACGGAATTTCATCGATAAAGCGCATAAGCTCTGTCGGGTTGTTCGGCGATCTTGACATAAAATCTTCTTCTACCTTTGCCATGCAATGGGCAGTCGATTCGACGATCAGCTCGTCAAGATTTTTGAAATAGACGTAAAGCGTTCCGGATGTACAGCCGCACTCTTTGGCAAGAGTTTTGATTCCCGTGCCGGTCAGTCCGTTTTCGGCATAGCAATCAAAGCATTTTTCCATGATTTCTTTTTTTCTGTCATTATGCTGACGTTCCGTCCTCATAGATATTTGCAGGCTCCTCACTTATAATTGACTGATTGATTGTTCAGATATAGTATAACATACAGCCGTGAAAAAGCAAGAGCCTTATATAAAAATAAAAATATAAATTTAATATATAGACGAGAAATTTTTCGTTATGAAACGGAGCTACGGGGATGACTGTTTTCACAAAACCTCCCGCACGTCGGTGCGGGAGGTTTACTTTTTTGGCTATTCACTTTTATCCCCTCGGCAAGCCGGGTTTTACAGTCG
>DHMB01000130.1 GCA_002405565.1 Clostridiales bacterium UBA4653 | reverse complement strand
GCAATCATCGGTAAGAAAATCGGCATGACGCAGATTTTCGACGAGGCCGGAAATGTGGTTCCGGTCACGGTAATCGAGGCAGGCCCTTGCGTTGTCGTTCAGAAGAAGACAACCGAAACCGACGGCTATGACAGCGTTCAGCTCGGTTTTGAGGACATTGCCGACAAAAAGCTCACAAAGCCTGTTGCAGGTCACTTTGCAAAAGCAGGCGTTGCAGCTAAGAGACATCTCAAGGAATTCCGCCTTGATGACGCAAAGACAATGAACGTAGGCGACGTCGTTGCAGCCGATACGTTCGCAGCCGGAGACAGAGTTGATGTTACAGGCATCACAAAGGGTCACGGTTATTCAGGCGTTATAAAGAGATGGAATTGCCACAAACTCAGAATGACGCACGGCGTAGGCCCTGTTCACCGTCAACCCGGTTCTATGGGCGCTAACTCTTCTCCGTCGCGTATATTCAAAAACAAAAAGATGGCTGGTCAGTATGGTAACGAACAGGTTACTGTACAGAACCTTAACGTAGTACGTGTTGACGCTGAAAAGAACCTCATCGCGGTCAAGGGCGCAATCCCCGGCGCGAAGGGCGGAATCGTATTCATCCGCAACACGGTTAAAGGCTGAGAAGGAGGAACGACACAATGGCTGAAATGAAAGTTTTGGACATGTCCGGTGCTCAGGTTAGCACGATTGACCTCTGCGACGCTATATTCGCAGTCGAGGTCAACGAAGCTATTCTTCATGCAGCGGTCAGAATGTACCTTCTCAATCAAAGACAGGGTACACAGTCTGCTCTTACAAGAACAGAAGTTTCCGGCGGCGGTAAGAAACCGTGGCGCCAGAAGGGTACAGGCAGAGCGAGACAGGGCAGCACACGTGCTCCTCAGTGGACGCACGGCGGCGTTGTATTTGCTCCGAAGCCCAGATCCTACCGCACGGCAATGAACAAGAAGACAAGACAGCTCGCTCTCAAGAGCGCTCTCTCTTCCAAGGTTGCAGGCGGCGAATTCGTTTGCGTTGACGCTATCACGGCAAGCGAATACAAGACAAAGACAATGGTGAATATGCTCAAGGCTATCGGCGCCGAAGGAAAGGCGCTCGTCGTTCTCTCCGAAAAGAATGATATGGTCGTCCGCAGCCTTGCAAACATTCCCGGCGTTAAGACAGCGTATGCGAACACAATCAATGTGTACGACATTCTTAACTGTGACAAGCTCGTCATGGCTAAGGGCGCGGTCGAACAGATCACGGAGGTGTATGCATAATGAAAACGGCTCATGATATTATAATCAGACCGATCATTTCGGAAGCAAGCCTTGACGGAACGAAGACAAAGAAGTACACCTTTGAAGTTCTTCGCACAGCAACAAAACCCGAGATCGCAAGCGCGGTTGAAGCGGTTTTTGACGGCGTTAAGGTTGAATCCGTAAACACGGTCAGCGTAAAGAGCAAACCGAAGTCACTCGGCGGTCGTAAGCCCGGTGCAACAAGAACATGGAAGAAAGCAATCGTCACTCTTACAAAAGACTCCAAGACGATCGAATTCTTCGACGGAATGATTTAATGAGGAGGAGCAGCGAATATGGCAACAGTAAAATATAATCCTACGACTCCCGGCAGAAGAGGAATGACAGTTCCGGATTTTGCGGAAATCACGAAGTTCTCTCCCGAAAAGAGCCTTCTTGCGGTTAAGAAGAAACATGCCGGCAGAAACAGCTACGGCAAGATTACAGTCCGTCATCACGGCGGCGGCAACAAGCAGAAGTACAGAATAGTCGACTTCAAGCGCGATTATTTTGACGGCGCAGCAAAGGTCATCGGTATCGAATACGACCCCAACCGCACTGCTTACATCGCCCTCATTCAGTATGAAAACGGCGAAAAGAAGTATATCATCGCTCCCGTAGGTCTTACGGACGGCGATATGATATATTCCGGAGCAGAAGCCGACATCAAGCCCGGCAACACGCTCCCCATAGAGAAAATACCCGTTGGTACTTTCATCTACAACATTGAACTTTACGCAGGCAAGGGCGGTCAGCTCGTTCGTAGCGCAGGAAGCGCAGCTCAGCTCATGGCGAAAGAAAACGGCATGGCTCAGGTAAGACTTCCTTCGGGCGAAGTAAGACTTATCCGTCTTGACTGCAAAGCTACAATCGGTCAGGTTTCCAACATCGACCACGAAAACGTCAAGGTCGGTAAAGCAGGTAAGACACGTCACAGAGGCGTCCGTCCTACGGTACGCGGTTCTGTCATGAACCCCTGCGACCACCCTCACGGCGGTGGTGAAGGTAAGTCACCTATCGGTCGTCCCACTCCCGTTACTCCTTGGGGCAAGCCTACAATGGGTTATAAGACGAGAGACAAGAAGGCAAGAACAGAAAAGTTCATTGTAAGACACAGAAACGGTAAATAAGGAGGCATAAGAAATGAGCAGAAGCTTGAAAAAAGGACCTTTCGTTGAAGAAAAGCTTTATTCCAGAGTTGAAGCCATGAATAAAGCCGGAGAGAAAAAGGTCGTCAAAACCTGGTCGCGTGCTTCCGTTATCTTCCCTGAATTCGTTGGACACACAATCGCTGTTCACGACGGAAGAAAACACGTTCCGGTTTATGTGACGGAGGACATGGTCGGACATCGCCTCGGCGAGTTCGCTCCCACACGTACCTTCCGCGGACATTCCGGTTCAAAAACATCAAACACCTAATGTACCGAGCTAAGGAGGAATAAGTTAATATGGAAGCAAGAGCATATCTTAAATATGCCAGAATTTCCCCGCGCAAAGTACAGATAGTGCTTGACCTTATCAGAGGTAAGGATGCGGGAACCGCAATGGCAATACTCAAAAACACTCCCAAGTCGGCAAGCGAATACCTTATAAAGCTGCTTAAGAGCGCAGTTGCGAATGCTGAAAACAATTTCGGCATGGACGTAAGCAAGCTTTACGTATCCGAATGCTTCGTTTGCCCCGGCCCCACGCTCAAGAGACTTCTTCCGCGTGCTAAGGGCAGTGCAGACAGACTCCTCAAGAGATCGTCCCATGTTACGATCGCTGTGAAGGAAAGAGCTTAAGAGAGGGAGGACGAAAAATGGGTCAGAAAGTTAATCCGCACGGTCTCCGTGTCGGCGTAATCAAAGATTGGGACTCGAGATGGTTCGCAGATGACAAAACATTCGGCGATACACTCGTTTCCGACTACAAACTGAGAAAGTATCTCAAAGAGAAGCTTTACTCCGCAGGTGTTCCGAAGATTGAAATCGAACGTACACCCCAGAACGTAAAGGTTCTTATCCACTGCGCTAAACCCGGTGTTGTTATCGGTCGCGGCGGCGCTGAAATCGAAAAGCTCCGCGTTGAGATCGAAAAACTCGTAGGCAAGCCTGCACTCGTCAACGTTGCGGAGGTTAAATCTCCCGACCTCGACGCTCAGCTTGTTGCAGAGAGCATCGCGGCACAGCTCGAAAAGAGAATTGCGTTCCGCCGCGCTATGAAACAGGCTATCGGCAGAACGATGAGACTCGGTGCAAAGGGAATCAAGATTTCCTGCGGCGGTCGTCTTAACGGCGCTGAAATTGCAAGAACCGAGCACTACCACGAAGGTACGATTCCGCTTCAGACGATTCGTGCTGACATCGACTACGGCTTTGCAGAAGCAAACACAACCTACGGCAAGATAGGCATTAAGTGCTGGATCTACAAGGGCGAAATCCTTGCAGACAAGATGGCTAAGGGTTATGTTCCTTCGGACAGACCTCGCGATGGCAGAAGAAACGACAGAGGCGACCGCAAGGGCGGCGATCGCAGAAACGGCGACCGCAGACAGAACTTCGCGGGCAGCAATCGTGCTCCCAGACAGCAGCACAGAGACGGAGGCGATAAAAATGTTAATGCCTAAAAGAGTTAAATACAGACGTGTGCAGCGCGGACGTCTGAAGGGCAAGGCTACAAGAGGTAACACCGTAACATACGGAACGTTCGGTCTTGCAGCGCTTGAACCCGCTTGGATTACAAGCAACCAGATAGAAGCAGCCCGTATCGCTATGACGCGTTACATCAAACGTGGCGGTCAGGTATGGATCAAGATCTTCCCGGATAAGCCGATCACGGAAAAACCCGCTGAAACCCGAATGGGTTCCGGTAAAGGTTCTCCCGAATACTGGGTTGCAGTAGTTAAGCCGGGCAGAGTTATGTTTGAGATGGACGGCGTCAGCGAAGTTGACGCAAAGGAAGCTATGCGTCTCGCAGCTAACAAGCTCCCGATCAAATGTAAGTTTGTAAAGAAAGAAGAAGCAGAGGAGGAATAATACAGTGAAAGCAGCAGAACTTAAAACAATGACTTCCGCTGAACTCGATGCGAAGCTCAAAGAGCTTAAAGCTGAGCTGTTCAACCTTCGCTTCCAGCACGCGATAAACCAGCTTGACAATCCCCACAAGATTACGGAAACCAAGAGGGACATCGCGAGAGTTATGACAGTCCTTCGCGAGAAGAACGAACAGTAATCTGAGAGAGGAGAAA
Source organism: Clostridiales bacterium UBA4653 (assembly GCA_002405565.1). Classification (GTDB taxonomy): domain Bacteria; phylum Bacillota; class Clostridia; order Oscillospirales; family CAG-272; genus CAG-841. The sequence continues at coordinate 1,809 of DHMB01000130.1, read as the reverse complement.
TGTCATGAGTGAAGTAACAGAGAGAAATCTCAGAAAAACGAGAGTCGGCAAGGTCGTAAGTGACAAAATGGACAAAACGATCGTTGTTGCTATCGAAGATAACGTTAAGCACCCCAAGTATGGCAAGGTCGTCAAGAGAACGGTTAAACTCAAAGCTCACGATGAGAACAATGAGTGCGCCATCGGCGACAAGGTCAGCGTAATGGAAACAAGACCCCTTTCTAAAGACAAGAGATGGCGTTTGGTTTCCATAATCGAAAAAGCAAAATAAAATTCACAGTGCAGGGCTGGAGCGGCTATTTTGTCGCAGCCTGTGAGATGTGAATGCTAAGGAGGAAAGCACAGTGATACAACAGCAATCGCTTATGAAAGTCGCCGACAATACCGGCGCAAAAGAACTTATGTGTATTCGTGTGCTCGGCGGTACCGGAAGAAGATATGCCGGTGTCGGAGATGTTGTGGTCGCAGCCGTTAAAAAGGCAGCTCCCGGCGGTCAGGTAAAGAAGGGCGAAGTCGTTAAGGCTGTTATCGTCCGTACCGTTAAGGGTATCAAACGCCCCGACGGCTCTACTCTCAGATTCGACGAGAACGCGGCAGTAATCATCAAGGATGACAAGACGCCGAGAGGCACACGTATATTTGGGCCTGTAGCAAGAGAGCTCAGAGACAAGGATTATCTTAAAATTCTTTCTCTCGCCCCCGAAGTACTTTAATGGAGGAATCTTGAAATGAAAATGCATGTTAAAAAAGACGATACCGTTATTGTTATCTCCGGTGAAGATAAGGGCGTAAAGGGCAAAGTCCTTGCGGTATCCCCCGAAGAGGGCAAGGTCATCGTTGAAAAAGTAAATGTACAGACAAAGCACGTTAAAGCAAGAAAGCAGAACGATCCCAGCGGCATTATGAAGGTCGAGGGTGCGATTTACGCAGACAAGGTTATGCTTTATTGCGACAAGTGCAAAGCCGGTCGCCGTGTAAAGACGCTCGTCGAAACAAAGACGGACAAAAACGGCAAGACCAAAACAGTAAAGACCCGCGTTTGTGCAAAATGCGGCAGCAAGTTTTAATGGAGGTAAGATGAAATGGCAGCAAGATTGAAAGAATTTTATAAAGCCGAAGTCGCTCCGGAACTTGCAAAGAAGTTTTCGTACAAGAGCTCCATGCAGATACCGAAATTTGATAAGATCGTTATCAACATGGGCTGCGGCGAAGGCAAAGACAACCCGAAGGTTATCGACCTTGCTATCGGTTATCTTACCGATATCACAGGTCAGAAGGCCGTACCCACATTCGCAAAGAAGTCGGTAGCAAACTTCAAGGTAAGAGCCGGAATGAAGATCGGCGCAAAGGTTACGCTCCGTGGTGACAGAATGTTCGAATTCATGGACAGACTGTTCAACCTCGCGCTCCCTCGCGTTCGTGACTTCCGCGGTATCAACCCCAACGCTTTTGACGGCCGCGGCAACTATTCGCTCGGTCTCAAAGAGCAGCTCATCTTCCCCGAAATCGAATACGACAAGGTTGAGAAGATCATGGGTATGGATATTACCTTTGTTACGACTGCAACAACAGACGAAGAAGCAAAGACGCTCCTCACTCTGATGGGCGCTCCCTTTGCTAAATAATGGGGGTAAAATAAATGGCAAGAACAGCATTAAAACTCAAACAGCAGAAGCCTCAGAAGTATTCCACAAGAGAATACACAAGATGCAAAATCTGCGGCAGACCTCACGCATATCTCCGTAAATACGGCATTTGCAGAATCTGCTTCCGTGAGCTCGCATACAAGGGCGAGATCCCGGGTGTCAG
>DHMB01000014.1:15539-22581 GCA_002405565.1 Clostridiales bacterium UBA4653 | reverse complement strand
CCTAACCGTCACCGTGCCCTCGTCGCCCTCGGCAAAATAAAGATAGGCGTCGTCCGACACGCGATATTCCGCCCTGTCCCCCGTTTTGAATTCAAACGTCATGAAATAGGCTTTTCCGTCCTTCGACATGGAAAACGTTCTCTTTGAAACAACCTTTGCGGGAGCTGATATTCTGGGCAGGTTCACATTCTTTTTTGAAAAGCCCGCCGCGCGGGAAACCGTCACCGCCATTATAATCAGCAAGACGGCAAATGCGGAAAACATAAGTATCCCGCCCAATGTGAAGTTCATTTCAAACCTCCGGAAAATTATTGCTATATGATTATACACCATAAAATCGAAAATCGCAAGAGGATTACGAAAAAGTACTTGCCCTGCGGAATATAATTTTACAAACCCCTTGAAACGGAGGCATTTTACACAAAATGATGGGCTTTTTTTCGGCGCTTATGTCGAATTTTCTTTATCTTTTCCTCAAAATATCATATTCGCAGAGCTTTCCTCCTCCCCTTTCGCCGAAGGAAGAGGAAGAATGTTTTGAAAAAATGCGCTCAGGTGACAAAGCCGCAAGAGGAAAGCTGATAGAGCACAATCTCCGCCTTGTGGCGCATATCGTCAAAAAATATTATTCGATGTCCAAAAATCAGGACGACCTCATCTCCATCGGCACAATCGGGCTGATAAAGGCAATCGACTCATTTGACAGTCGCAACGGCACGCGCTTTGCAACCTATGCGAGCAAATGCCTGCAAAATGAGATACTTATGTATTTCCGGTCGCAGAAGAAAACGGCGTGCGAGGTCAGCATAAGCGAGCCGATAGACATAGATAAGGACGGCAACCCGCTGACTTATATCGACGTTATCAGCACAGAGGACACAATCGCAGACGATATCGACAGCAAAATCAAAACGTCGAAAGCCAAAAAAGCAATTCTCACGGTGCTGGACGAAAGGGAGAGAGAAATAATCATCCTGCGTTACGGGCTTTCCGGCTCGCGCGCCATAACGCAGAGAGAGGTGGCGGAAAAGCTCGGCATTTCGCGCTCATATGTTTCGCGGATTGAAAAATCGGCGCTGAAAAAAATGAGCGGCTATCTTTCCTCCGGCATATTCTGAGCGTCGCCCGCATATATCTTTTATCGGATAAATAAAGCTCATGCCGTCGGCGGCGACAGGAGCCGAATATCACAGAAAAATCCGTCGGGAAAGAGGTTACATATTTATGTTCAGTTACACAGACGACGGCGCAAAAAACTGCGTCGTGATAAAAACCTTTGAGGACACAGCGATAAAGGAAGTGAGCGCGGAATACAATCTGCCCGATTATCTCCCCGATGTCAGCCGCATACTGCGCACCGACGCAAGAGTCTGCCGCGCGGGAAAATACATAAACGGCTCGTCCCTCGAATATGACGGCACAGTGACGTTTTCCGTCATTTATTCCACGGCGGACGGAATCATCAAAACCGCGGAATTCTCCTCCGATTACGGCGGCAGTATGCCCATAGGCGATTTTTCGGGCGACTGCTCCGTCGACGCCGACACCGAGCTCGATTCCGTAAACGTCCGTCTGCAAAATCCAAGAAGGCTGACGGCAAAGGCAAAAATCGCGGTGACCGTCACAATCAGCTGTCTCAACTGCGCCGCGCCCTCCGTCACGGGCAGAACAGGCGGCGGGGACGATATAATGTGCAAAACGGAGAGCGTCGATTGCTGTTTCGGAATTGAGGCGCAGGACGCGGACGTTTCCGTAAGCGAGGATATTTCCGTCGCCGCTCCGCTCCCCGCGATAGACGAGGTCGTCAGCGTTCATCTCGACCCGTATCTCTCCGAAATGAAGGCGGGAGAGGGCGTTATAAATTACAAGGGAAACGTCGTTGCAAGCATTATTTACAGCGCGGCAGGCGATGACCCGTCCGCCCCGAAAACATACGTTTCGCTCATCCGCAGAATTCCCATTTCGGGAGAAGCAATCGCCGAAGGCGTGACGGAGAGCTGTCTTGTCACGGGTAACGTATGCATAACAAGCACGGAGTTTCGCAAGGCGGCGGACGAAACCGGCGAAGACCGCACGGTTGAAATCGACTTTTCATATTCCGCATATTTTGACGCATATAAAAACGTCCGCAGCGAAATAACGACGGATATGTATTCGACGGAATACGAAGGCGAAACCGAGATGAAAACCCTTGAATACCGCTCATGCGCCTGCGCAAAGAGCTTCAATTTCTCCGCTTCAGCCTGCACGGAGCTCCCCGACGGAGAGCTTACGGACGTCACGGCGATAAGAGCGGCGGCGACCGTCACAGGGGCGGAAAAATCGGGAGGCAAACTGATTTTCACGGGCAACGTCGACATTTACGCCATCCTCTCCGGAGGCGGGGTCTATATGGGCAAGACGTTCTCTTCCCCCTTCCGCGCCGAAACCGACGCGGCTATGACCCCGGACAATTTTGATTACTCCGCGGACGCCTCCGTCATTGACATAAAGGGCAGAACGGCGGACGGCAAGCTCTGCGCCGATATGGAGATAATGATAAACTATATCACCTTCGCAAAGAAGGAATCGGACGTCGTTTCCGTGCTTTCGCTCCGTCGCGACAAGCCGAGAAAAACAGATGACGGCGCAAAAATCACGCTTTATTATCCGTCAAAGGGCGAAACGCTCTGGGACATAGCCAAAAAATACGGCACGACGGAGAGCGAGCTTGCGCAGATAAACGGTCTGGACGGAAATCCCGATGGCGGCGTGCTCATGATTCCCTCCCGCAAGGCAAAAACCCCGATATATACGAAAATAATATGAGAAAAACCTCCCCGAATCATCGGGGAGGTCTTTTTGCCAAATAATTTCCGATTGACCGCTTTTAATTGCCTGTCAGTCTTTCTTTATAAGCTCGGAAACCGAGGTCGCAAGTCCCGCAAGCGACTGAATTTCGCTGGGGATGATAATCTTCGTCGCCTTTCCGTCCGCAACCTTTTCAAAGGCTTCAAGCCCCTTTATGGCGATAACGCCTTCGGAGGGAGCGGCTTCGTTTATCATTCTGATACCCTCTGCCGTAGCTTCCTGAACCTGACGGATTGCCTCAGCTTCACCCTCTGCCTGACGGATTTTTGATTCCTTTTCCGCCTCTGCAAGAAGTATCTGACGCTGCTTCTGCGCTTCCGCGTCGAGAATCATTGCCTGTTTTTTACCCTCGGCAACGAGAATTGTCGAATTCTTTTCGCCTTCCGCGCGGAGAATCTGTTCACGACGCTCACGCTCTGCCTTCATCTGCTTTTCCATCGCGTCCTGAATTTCCTTCGGGGGCATAATGTTTTTAAGCTCAACGCGGTTGACCTTGATACCCCAGGGGTCTGTCGCCTCGTCAAGAATGGCGCGCATTTTCGTATTGATTATGTCACGCGAGGTGAGCGTGCTGTCCAGCTCAAGCTCGCCGATTATGTTACGGAGAGTCGTCGCCGTCAGATTTTCAATTGCGGACATGGGGTTTTCAACGCCGTACGCATAGAGCTTGCAGTCCGTTATCTGGAAGAAAACGACCGTGTCTATCTGCATTTTGACGTTATCCTTTGTGATAACCGCCTGCGGTTCAAAGTCCGCAACGCGCTCCATAAGCGAAATGCGCTTTGCGATTCTGTCCACAAAGGGAGTCTTGATGTGGAGCCCCGTGTGCCATGTTGTGTAATACGTGCCGAGGCGCTCAACAACAAATGCGTGCGCCTGCGGTACGATATGAATGTTTGCAATTATGATTATGAGAATCAATGCGACTATTACACCGAGAATGATAAGTGCCGGCATAAAATAATACCTTCCTTTTTTCAGTTTTCTTTTTTGCAGATGAGTTTTACGCCCTCGATTGCAACGGCGCGAACAAGTGCCCCTTCGTCGATTGTGACGCTGTCATCATCGGAGCGTGCAGTCCAGACCTTGCCGTCCGCCTTGACGGCGCCCGTCGCCGCGATATTGTCGATTTTTTCGATTACCGTTCCGGCCTTGCCGATGACGGTATCCGCATTTGTCGGCGAATATCGGATTTTGAGCACTTTTTTCATAAAGGGCTTGAGGAAAATCATCAGCGCGAGGGACATTGCAAGGAATACCGCCGCCTGAAGCCAGATGGGAAGACGGAACAGCGAAATCACAAGCGATACAAGCGCGGACGGAATGAACCAGACCGCGACGAGGGCAAGAGTCGCCGCCTCGGAAACTATCGCCGCAATTGTCACGCCGAGCCATACCCATGGCATGACGGAGAGAAGCTCTTCCATTAAAATCAGTCCTCCTTCTCGTGCCTGCCGGAGCATGCACTTTTTTATCTGTCATTATTATATCACGAAAGGGCGGCTCTGTAAATATATTGTCGTACGATTTTTCATTTAACTGTTGAAAAATACGGCGTAATGGAGTAAAATATATGTAAATCCATCACTTGAGAAAGGATAAAAAATGATAAGCGAAAGAAAACAGATATCCGAGGGAGCTTTTCTGACAGTCATCCCCGCGGACAAGTTCAAATCAAATTATATCCAGATAAGATTCATTATGCCGCTCGAAAAAGAGACGGCGGCAAAAAATTCGCTCGTTTTCCCCGTTATCCTGCGCGGAACGGAAAAATATCCGACCCTCGCCGAGATCCGTCGCCGCAAGCAGGAGCTTTATGATTCCGGCGTATGGTCCGGGCACTGGAAGCACGGCGAAAACCACATAGTCTCCCTTGAAGCAAGCTCCCTGCGCAATTCGTATGCGATAGACAATACGGATATAACGGCAGGCGTGCTCGACCTTATCGGCCAGGTCATTCTTCACCCTGTGACAGACGGCGACGCTTTCAAAGCCGAAAGCGTTGAGGGCGAAAAGAAGATTGCGGCGGACGCCGTCCGTGCGACAATCAACCAGAAAGGCAGATACGCAAGACTGAAAGCGGTCGAGGAGATGTTCTCCGGCGACGCATACGGCATAAACGACGGAGGTACGGTCGAGGAGATCGAAGCCGTCTGCCCGAAGTGCCTTTTCGGGGCTTACAAAAACATGCTCCGCACGGCAAGAATCGAGATTTTCGCCGTCGGCGATTTTGACGGCAACGTTCTTGAAAAGAAATTCTCGGAGATATTCTCCTCCGTTGAAAGAGGCGATATCTATGAGCCGACGCCCGATACAAAGGGAACGGCAAGAGCCGAGGTTCAGAAGATTTATGACCGTCAGAACGTCACGCAGGGCGTGCTCGTTCTCGGATTTTTCACGGGAAGCGTAAGCTCCGACGACGATTACGCCGTAACAAAAGTGTTCAACACCGTTTTCGGCGGAAGCGCGGCGAGCAAGCTGTTTATGAACGTCAGAGAGAAGCTCAGCCTCTGCTACTATTGCTCCTCCTCTCTCATCCCCGAAAAGGGCGCGATGGCAGTTGCCTCCGGAATTCAGTTTGAAAACGAGCAGAAGGCATTTGACGAGATAATGGTTCAGCTTGACAAGATGAAAAACGGCGAAATAACCGATGATGAAATCGACATGGCGAAGAAGTCCCTCTGCGACGACATCATGAGCGCCGACGACAGTATCCGCTCGCTTGCGGCGACAGCCTTCGGCGAGGTCATTTACGGCAGAAAGCTGACGGACGAGGAGAAAATCGCAAAGATAAACGCTGTGACAAAAGAGCAGATAACCGAGCGGGCGAAGGCGGTACGTCTCGACACGTACTACTTCCTCTGCGGACAGGAGGAAAGCAAATGAGCGAGATAATAATGCGCGAAGACAAGGCGATAGGCGAGAAATATTATTATACAAAGCATAAGAGCGGGCTTGATATATATGTCATCCCGAAAAAATTCCGCCAGAGCTATGCTATATTCTCAACAAAATACGGCGCGATAGACAACTGCTTCAAGCTCGAGGGCGATAAGGACTTTGTCAGAGTGCCGGACGGCATTGCACATTTCCTTGAACACAAAATGTTTGAAAACGAGGACGGCAGCGACACGTTCGAGCGCTTCGCAAAATACGGCGCGGACGCAAACGCGTTTACATCCAGCGAAATGACGGGCTACCTCTTCTCCTGCACGAGCCATTATGACAAAAACCTCGAAATTCTCCTTGACTACGTCACAAAGCCGTATTTCACCCCGCAGACCGTCGCAAAGGAACAGGGGATAATCGGTCAGGAGATAAAAATGGGCGAGGACAACCCCGGCAGAGCCCGCTATTACAACACAATGGAGGCGCTCTATGCGGACAGCCAGATAAAGATAAACGTAGCCGGAACGGTTGAGTCCATTGCGGAGATAACCTCAGACCTCCTTTACAGCTGCTATCGCACCTTCTATAACCTCTCAAACATGGTTCTCGTCACAAGCGGCGACATCACCATGGAACAGGTGCTGGCTGTTGCGGACAAGGTTCTTCCCATGCAGGAGGAAAAGAAAATCGTCCGCTGCTATAACCCCGAAAAGGCAGAGGTCAACAAAAAGAGAGTAAAGGTTAAAATGGCGGTATCGAAACCGATGTTTGAAATCGGCATAAAGGATATTGAGATACCGGCAGAGCCGAAAGAGCTTCTGAAAAAATCAATCGCCGGCGCGGTGCTTTATGATATGCTCTTCGGCGGCACGTCCGATTTTGCAATCGACGTTTACGAAAGCGGGCTTGTCCGCGGTTTCGGCGCAGGCTATTCGCTTGACCATGTTTTCGGCATGGGAGAGCTTGTCGGCGAGAGCGACGACCCCGAGGCGGTTTACGATAAATTCGTAAAATACGTTGAGGAAAAGAAGAAAACCGGGCTTGACCGCGGCGAATTCGAGAGAATAAAGAAAGCCAACTACGCAAGCCTTGTCAAGAGCTTCGATTCGACTCAGAACATCGCAAACAACGTAACCTATATGCTTCTTGACGGTATCGACATAATGGATTACAGCAAGGCTGTTTCGGACGTCTCGTTTGAATATACCGAGGAGCTTCTCCATAAACTCTTTGACGAAAAATATTATGCGATGAGCGTGGTCGAACCGCTTGAAAAATAATCGGAAAAGGAACTGAATATGGG
>DHMB01000014.1:10982-15490 GCA_002405565.1 Clostridiales bacterium UBA4653 | reverse complement strand
ATTGGAATATGGGACACACATCAAACATTTCGTTTCCGGGACTGGGAATAGGCGAATTCAAGCTCAACAACGTGGCGTTCACGGTTTTCGGCAGACCCGTCATGTGGTACGGGGTGATAATCTGCATAGGCATAATCCTCGCGTTTGCATACATTGCGTATCGCGCGGGAAAAGCGAAGATAAAGCTGGATGACGTTGTCGATACGGCACTCATCTGCGTACCGCTGGCAATCGTCGGCGCAAGGCTGTATTATATTATCTTCTATGGAAACGTTCACTCCTTTTATGACGTTATCGCCATATGGAACGGCGGACTTGCGATATACGGCGGAATAATCGGCGGCATGGCGGCGGTGATATTCGTTGCAAAGCATAAAAAGATTGACTTCTTCAAATATGCCGATATGATAATCCCCGGCGTCATGATAGGTCAGATACTCGGCAGATGGGGCAACTTCTTCAACGGCGAAGCCTACGGAGGCCTTGTTCCCTCGTCTCACCCGTTGTATTTCCTCCGCATGGGACTTCAGAACAGCAACACCTTCAGCGATTTCGGCACGACCGAAATGGTTTTCGTTCATCCGACGTTCCTTTATGAATCCGTCTGGAATCTTATCGGCTTCATACTGATAAACGTATTTTATAAAAAGAAAAAGTTCGGCGGAGAGGTCTTCCTCTGGTACCTCGGCTGGTACGGCTTCGGAAGATTCTTCATCGAGCAGCTCCGCACAGACTCTCTTTATATCGGCAACACGGGAATAAGAGTTTCGGCATTGCTCGGAATTATCCTCTTCATAATCGCCCTTCCGCTTACAATCGTCTGCCATGTAATCGCCGTGCGCGACGAGAAGGCGGGCAAAATAAAGGCGGGGTGCGAGGTATCGATTCCGTATTTCCTCGGCATAGGCAGGGACAAATACGCTCCGACGGAAACAGACGCGGCTGTCGACTTCAACACCGAAGAGTTTGAGAAGGCGGAAGACGAAAACGACGAAAAGCTCGTCCGCGAGAGCAAAAAGAAAAATCTTTTTGAAAAGGAAACTCCCGCTTCCGATGATAAAAAGCCGATGAAAATTTCCTTTGAAAAGCACGAGCCCGCAGAGGACGGAAAGACGGAAGAAACTCCGGAGGGGACAGAGACTCCCTCGGATGAAAGCGGGGAGGCTCCGGATGGCAAGGATAATTGACGGAAAGGCGATTTCCGCCGAAGTCCGAGCGGAGATAAAGAAAGAGGTCGACGCGCTTGCGGAAAAAAGAATAAAGGTCTGTCTTGCGGTCGTCATCGTCGGAGACAATCCCGCGTCGCAGGTTTACGTCCGCAACAAAAAAAGAGCTTGCGACGAAACGGGCATTGCCTCGGAGATTATCGCCATGCCCGCGGAGACGACGGAAGAAGAGCTTATCTCCGTGCTTGACGGGCTGAACAGTCGACCGGATATAAACGGCATACTCGTCCAGCTCCCGCTCCCGAAACACATAAACGAAAGAAATATAATCGCTCATATCGACCCGAAAAAGGACGTTGACGCCTTCTGCGACGAAAACGTCGGCAGGATTATGACGGGAGATTTCAGTTTTCTGCCGTGTACGCCCGCAGGGATAACCGAGCTTCTGCACCGCAGCGGGATAAACGTCTGCGGCAAGGAATGCGTTGTTATCGGGCGGAGCAACATTGTCGGCAAGCCCATGGCAATGCTCCTCCTGCATGAAAACGGCACCGTGACAATCTGTCATTCAAAGACGGAAAACCTGCCCGAGGTCACCCGCCGCGCGGACATTCTTGTTTCCGCAGTCGGCAAGGCCGGCTTTGTGACGGCTGACATGGTCAAACCCGGCGCGGTTGTGATAGACGTCGGAATGAACAGAACCCCGGAAGGAAAGCTGACGGGCGACGTTGATTTCGCCGCGGTTGAACCGCTCGCGTCATTCATCACCCCCGTTCCCGGAGGTGTCGGCCCGATGACGGTCACAATGCTGCTTAAAAACACCGTTACGGCAGCAAAGCTCCAAAATAAAACAAAATAAAAAACAGCCGCCCGAGGGCGGCTGTTTTTAGTTGTTATTATTTCAGGACTGCACTGTCACGCCTCGCTTTTCTCCCCTGCGGAAAGTATCTCCTCCGCCTTGTGACGAAGAACGGGAGAGGCGAGCGCCGTATAAACATAGTTCATCTTTTCCTTTGCGGCGTCAATATCGCCGTCCTTATAAGCCTTGAAGCCTTCAAGAAAGCTTATCTGGGTATGAAATTCCGCAACTTTTTCAATTTTGTCGTAACAGATACGCGCGTTTTCAAAATCGGACTTTTGCAGATAATAAAGCGAAAGCCAGAACATTTTCTTGTTTACGTCGACGCGGAAATCCTTTGCGTCCTTATATTTTTCCTCGTCAATACTGTTTATGCGCAAAAGGAATTTTTCATCATTGTTTTCCGTAAAATAAATGACGGCAAGCGAGAGGTAAAGCCCCAGAACTACGCTTCCGTCTCTCTTTCTTTTTGAATTTGAATGTGTATATTCCTCGTAACTGAGCATTTTTTCGCCGATTGCGGCGGCTTTTTTATAGTCGCCCTTTTCAAATGCTTTTGCAGCTCTTTCCGACCGTCTCATTCTCAGCAGAAAAATAATCATAAACATTCCCGCGTAGAGCGTCAGTATGTATATGAGCGGCGAAAAATACATCAGCGTAACACCGATTTTCTCTGCAAAAGCGATTGTCACCGCCCAAAAGATTATCGAATAAATGATGGTAAGCAATCTTACCCGTGTGGCATATTTAATAAACGTTGCTCCTTTTCTGTCCTTACTTTGAATTATATCATATTTTACGTCCGCTTGCAAGGAAAATATATGCACGGCGGCGGTTTTGCATAATTGACACAGCCGCCCGCGGGTGATATAATCAATTCCGTAAACAATGATGAAAGACGGTAAACAAAAATGATATTCAGCGAAAAATATCACAGCAGAATAGAGGATTTCGGCAGGGGCGGACTTATGACTCCGGAAGCCGTTCTCCGCATATTTGAAAACACGGGCAGTCACCATTCGGACTCCGTCGGCGACAGTCTCATTTCCGGCGCGGCGGCAGGGGTCGCATGGATAGTTGCGGAATGGAATGTCAGAATTCACCGCTTCCCCGCATACGGGGAGGAGCTCATTCAGTCGACGTGCGCCGTCGGGCTGAAACCGTCGATTCAATGCGGGAGAAGGATGACTATAAAAACTGCGTCCGGCGAGCTCTGCGCCGAAGGAAACGCCGTTCTTGTGCGCATGGACGTATCGACGGGAAGACTTGTAAAGTCTACGGAAGAGCTCATCGCGCTTTACAAGCCCGAGCCGGAGGATGAGTCAAAGGAAAAGCTGCCGCGTCTCGTCCCGCCGAAGGAATTCGACGCAGAGGTTCCCGTTCTTCTCCGTCGCGGCGACATAGATTATAACGGTCACGTTCACAACGCAAACTATTTCACGCTTGCGCTTGAAGCCATGCCGAAAGAGCTTTACGAAAAACGGCAGATCACAGCTTATCGCATTTCCTATCGCTCGCCGATAAAGGAGTCGGACGTCATAACGGCAAAGCTCTCCGCCGACGAAAACTCGCTCCTCGAATGTTTCTTCTCCTCGGACGGAACCCTCAAAACAATCGTCCGCCTCGAACTCTCCCCTACTTTTCTTTGACCTACTTTTCTTCGAGAAGAAAAGTAGGCAAAAGAAGCTTTAGTTATTTGTTTGCGCAAATTTTATATTCTCATAAAAAGGGCAGTTCTCCGCTCTTTTTGATTTGCCCCTTACTTTTTTGAAAAGAAAAATAGGCAAAAGAAACTTCGGTTATTGATTTGCGCGGATGTTTTGCTATCTGCATATGCGGGTATCATATTGTAGGGGAGGGGTTTCCCCTTCCGTCTCGGCGACGCCTGCAAACGCTTGCGCATTTGCATATCCCTCCCGCCCCCTTGTCTTTATCGATATGCAAAGCAAAAGCTTTGCGCTTTGCCACGTCTGTGCAGATACCAAAGCCACGCACAATTAAAAACACTTTAAGATTCGAGTTGCACTTCCGCCTTTGCTTTGGTAAAGCTGACGGGGCAGATAATCTCCGCCTTGAACTTTTAAGAGGGTTTCGGGATTCTTCCCGAATTGCTTTCTTTGGTACTTTCTTTTCAAAAAAGAAAGTACATAAAGATAATGGAACGGTGCCTGAGTGGAATTTTCGTTTTGATAATATCTGCTCGTTTCGCTTTGTAGCCTCCTTCCGTCATTTTCTCGCGAAAATGCCACCCACCCTCTTCTCGGCGAAGCCTGCAAGGGTGCTTCGCACCGCTTGCAAATCTCCCTCGAAGATGGAGGCAACCGTTTCTGCCGTCCCCGCAGACACAAAAGCCCCGCACAATCAAAAAACTTTTAAGATTCGAGCTGCACTTCCGCCTTTGCTTTGGTAAAGCTGACGTGGCAGATAAGCTCCGCCTTGAACTTTTAAGAGGGTTTCGGGATTCTTCCCGAATTGCTTTCTTT
>DHMB01000014.1:10498-10911 GCA_002405565.1 Clostridiales bacterium UBA4653 | reverse complement strand
TTTCAAAAAAGAAAGTACATAATAATGTAACGGCGTTTGCAGAAAAGTCCCGTCGCCGCCCGCAAACTGAGACATCCGCAAATGTGCGATGAATACTTTCATCCGTCCGGGAAACAAATCAAACGTCGCGAAAATCGCGACAAAAATAAATAAATTCGTTTTTTTCGGAAAAACTCTTTACAAGCGGAAATATTTATGCTATAATTTTACCTGCGAAAATTCGGCAGCGCAGCCTGCGGATATAAGGTTTTTTCAAAAACGCTTCACCCGCCGCCCGCTTCGGTGCCCGAACGCAGAAATATTTTTATGAGGTGAAACACAATGCTTAAGGAACAGAAACAGCAGATTATCACAGAAAACGCTATGCACGAAGGCGACACAGGCTCGCCCGAGGTTCAGATTGCCATTCTCAC
>DHMB01000014.1:0-10465 GCA_002405565.1 Clostridiales bacterium UBA4653 | reverse complement strand
GGCGACACCGGTTCGCCCGAAGTACAGATCGCTCTTCTCACCGAGCGCATCAACCATCTCAACGAGCATCTCAAGCTCAACAACAACGACCACCACAGCCGCAGAGGTCTTCTCAAAATGGTTGGCCAGAGAAGAAGCCTTCTCGCTTATCTCCAGAAGAAGGACATCAACCGTTACCGTGCTATAATCGATAAGCTCGGCATAAGAAAATAAGTTTTTCCGAAAGGGACGGATATTCTCCGTCCCTTTCACAAATTACAGCGTCTTTTATGCGGCGGAAGCGGATTTTGTATAGCAGTTAATAAAGTCCCCGAAAAAAACGTCGGAGATTTCGTTAAATGCTAAACAAAAGCCCCCGCCGCAGAAGAATAAATAATAATTCAGGAGGCAAAAAATGTTTGAAAATTACAAAGTATTCAATTATGAATACGCAGGCAGACCTCTCAAAGTTGAGGTCGGCAAGGTTGCAGGACTCGCAAACGGCTCATGCATGATAAGCTACGGCGAAACAGTCATCCTTGCTTGCGCAACAGCATCACCCAAGCCCAGAGACGGCATCGATTTTCTTCCCCTTTCCGTCGACTATGACGAAAAGCTCTATTCTGTCGGCAGAATCCCCGGCAGCTTCACAAGACGTGAAGGCAGACCCGGCGAAAAGGCTATCCTTACAAGCCGCGTCATCGACAGACCTATCCGTCCCCTTTTCCCGAAGGATCTTCGTAACGACGTAGCTCTTACTCTTACGGTTATGAGCGTCGATCCCGACTGCTCACCCGAAATAACGGCTATGATCGGTGCGTCCATCGCCCTTTCCATTTCGGACATCCCGTGGAACGGCCCTATCGGCGGCGCCTTCGTCGGCATGATCGGCGACAGATTCATCATCAACCCGACAGCCGAAGAGAGAAAAGAAAGCGTTCTCGAGCTGACAGTCGCAGCTTCCGAAAAGAAAGTCGTTATGATTGAAGCAGGCGCAAAGGAAGTATCGGACGACGATATGTACAATGCGATTATGCTTGCTCACGAAGAGATAAAGAAGCTCCTCGTATTCATCAACGAAATCATTGCCGCAGTCGGCAAGCCGAAGTTTGAGTATCCTTCCTGCGAGCTTGATCACGATATGTTCGATAAGATTTTCGACTATTGCGAAAAAGCCGTTATGGAAGCTCTTGACACGGACGACAAGAACGTTCGTGACGCAAAAATGCAGCCCATTCAGGACGATATCCTCGAAAAGTTCTCCGAAGAATATCCGGATCTTCCCGTTGTTCTTCCCGAGCTTATATATAAAATTCAGAAGAAGATTGTCCGCCGTTGGCTCCTCGTTGACAAAAAACGTGTTGACGGAAGAAGAATGGATCAGATCCGTCCGCTCGCAAGCGAAGTCGGCGTTCTTCCCAGAACACACGGCTCAGGCCTCTTTACAAGAGGTCAGACGCAGGTTCTTTCCGTTGTAACTCTCGGCCCGCTGAGCGACGCACAGCAACTTGACGGTCTTGACGACGAAAAAGAAAAGCGCTACATGCATCATTACAACATGCCCGGCTATTCGACAGGCGAGGCTAAGTCTCTCCGTACACCCGGACGCAGAGAAATCGGTCACGGCGCGCTCGCAGAGAGATCGCTCGTTCCCGTACTTCCCTCAAAGGAAGAATTCCCTTATGCTATCCGCGTCGTAAGCGAAGTTGTTTCTTCAAACGGCTCAACCTCGCAGGGCTCCGTATGCGGTTCGACTCTTGCTCTTATGGACGCAGGCGTTCCGATAAAGGCTCCCGTTGCAGGTATTTCCTGCGGACTTATCACAGCCGAGGACGGCTCCTGGGACACAATGATAGACATTCAGGGTCTTGAAGACTTCTATGGCGACATGGACTTCAAGGTCGCCGGAACACACAAGGGTATCACCTCCATTCAGATGGACCTCAAGATTGACGGTCTTACACCCGAAATCATAAAGAACGCCCTCGAAACAACTCATAAGGGCAGAGATTACATCATCGACGAAGTAATTCTCAAGGCAATTCCGGAACCCAGAGCAGACGTCGGCAAGTACGCTCCTAAGATGATCTCCATGAAGATCAATCCCGATAAGATCAGAGAAGTTATCGGTAAAGGCGGCGAGGTTATCCAGAAGATCACGGCAGAAACAAACACGAAGATCGATATCGAAGAAGACGGTTCAATCTTCATTCTCGCCGTAAACAAAGAGGACGCTTACGTTGCGAAGGGCATAATCGACGCTATCGTATTCGAGCCCGTTGAAGGTTGCTGCTACACCGGCACGGTCACAAGAATCATTCCGATCGGCGCATTTGTTGAAATCGCTCCCGGAAAAGAAGGCCTTGTTCATGTCTCCAAACTCGATACAAAGAGAGTTGAAAATGTTGAAGATGTTGTTTCCGTCGGCGATAAGGTAACGGTCAAGTTCCTCGGCACGGACGAAAAAGGCAGAATCAACCTTTCCAGAAAAGACGCTCTTAAAGAGGACTGATTTTAATTCAAAGCACCCTGCAAAGGGTGCTTTTTGAATTTCCGAGGGCAAAATAATGTATCTAAAATATTAAATTTTCAATTTGGTATTGAAAAAATCCGAAAAACGTTATAAAATATAAATTGCAGAAATTTGTATTGCCGCTCAGGCGGCAGGAAAGGATTTATAATGGCATTAGTAACAACAAAAGAGATGTTCAAAAAAGCTTATGCCGGCGGGTATGCCGTTGGCGCTTTCAACATCAATAACATGGAGATCATCCAGGCTATTACAGAGGCTGCAGCTGAGGAAAAGTCCCCTGTTATCCTTCAGGTATCGGCAGGCGCAAGAAAATATGCAAAGCCCGCATACCTTATGGCTCTCGCAAAGGCAGCCGTTGAGGACACAGGCGTTGACTTCGCGCTCCACCTTGACCATGGCGCAGATTTTGATATCTGCAAAGCCTGCATCGACGGCGGTTTCACATCCGTTATGATCGACGGTTCAAAGTATTCCTTTGAAGAGAACATCGCTCTTACAAAGAAAGTCGTTGACTATGCTCACGCTCACGGCGTTGTTGTCGAGGGTGAGATAGGCAAGCTCGCAGGCATCGAGGACGACGTTCACGTTGCCGCTGAGGACTCTTCATACACACGTCCCGAAGAGGTTGAAGAATTCGTTTCGCGCACAGGCGTTGACTCTCTCGCAATCGCTATCGGCACATCACACGGCGCATACAAGTTCACTCCCGCTCAGTGCACACGCAATGCGGACGGTATCCTTGTTCCGCCCCCGCTCCGTTTCGACATTCTCGAAGAGATCGAAAAGAGACTTCCCGAATTCCCGATCGTTCTTCACGGCGCTTCCAGCGTTGCTCAGGACTGCGTAAAAGAGATCAACTCTCTCGGCGGTCACATGCCCGACGCTATCGGTATTCCCGAGGATGAGCTCCGTCAGGCAGCAAAGATGGCTGTATGCAAGATCAATATCGACTCCGATATCCGTCTCGCAATGACAGCAGGTATCCGCAGAGTACTTGCAAATCAGCCCGAAGTTTTCGACCCCAGAACATATCTCTCCGTCGGCAGAGACGAAGTAAAGAAGATGGTCAAGCACAAGATCGTCGACGTTCTCGGTTCAAACGGCAAGGCGTAAAAAAGTAAATTACGGCAGAGGGGATATCCTCTGCCGTTTTTTATTTTTTGTTGACATAAGCGCCGAAAAATTATATAATTACTGTATGCATATAAATTCGCAAAGGAGGAAGGTCAATGGGAGAGATCAATTGGACGCAGGCGCAATCGGACGCCATCAAGGCAGACGGAGTTTCGATTGCAGTCAGCGCAGCCGCAGGCAGCGGAAAAACCGCCGTGCTGACAAGACGTATCACAGAGCGCATATGCTCTGGCAGCATTGATGTGTCCCGTATTCTCGTGGTAACGTTTACGCGTGCTGCCGCCGCGGAGCTTGTCGAAAGGATTGAAAAGTCTCTCAGCGATGAGTATTCAAAAAATCCGAAAAACAGTCTTCTGCGGCAGATGCTCCTTGTCCCCTCCGCAAAAATAAGCACGATAGACAGCTTCTGTATCGACCTTGTAAAAGAAAACTTTCAGGAAACAGGCGTTTCCGGCTTCGGAATTATGGACGCGGACGCCGAAAAAATACTTAAAAACGAAATTGCGGACGAGCTCATCTCCGATTATTTTGAGGGAATTGTCCACGGAAGCGGAAAAATCGATGATTTCGCCCTCTTTGCGGATACTTTCGGCTCTCCCTCGTCAGACAGTAAACTGAGGGAGACGCTTGTCGATCTTTACGATTTTTATTCCGGTTGCGTAAACCGCGAAAAAGCGATAAAAGGCGAGCCTTCCGGCGGCGATTTTGCAGGCTCATTCTGGGGAAAAGCAATCTACGGTATCATCACGGAATTTTTGCGTCATTATATAAATTTTTATAAAATCGCCCTTGACGAAATGTATGGAGCCGACGGAACGGAAAAGCGCGTTAATACCTTTGAAACCGACCTGCGGTATTCATCGGCGCTGCTTGACAGTATTGAAAGCTCAAAGCCCTATGCGGACGTCAGAAGCGCTTTTTCCTCGCTCTGCAAGTCATTTTCGGACGCAGACTGCGGGAAAATAAAAAGCGGTTGTCAATGCGAACTCTATAAATGGCACAAGAGCGTGCGCGATGATTTTGTAGAAGAGGCGAGGGTTCTGTTCAAAACATATTTTTCCCTCGATGAAAGCGCCCTTTCCGATATGCTCATCCGCGCGGAACACCTCCGCGATGATCTTTCGTCATTTTTCGATGAATTTGACCGTCGACTCATGGACGAGAAAAAGCGCAGGCATATGATCAGCTTTGCGGACGCGGAACGCATGGCATTGAACCTTCTTTATGACGAAGAAAACGACTCGCCGACAGCCCTTGCAAAAGAGCTTTCCGAAAGATTTGACGAGATATATATAGACGAATTTCAGGACACAGACGAGCTTCAGAACAAAATATTCACGCTGATTGCAAAAGAGAACAACCTTTTCACCGTCGGCGATATGAAGCAAAGTATTTACGATTTTCGCGGCGCCGAGCCCGCGATATTTGCCCGTCAGCTTGAGAGCAGAAAAAAATACGAAGAAGGCACGGACGAAAAAGCCGTCAAGATGTTTCTTTCCGAGAATTTCCGCTCGGGCAACAAGATAATCGACATTGTAAACGGCGTTTTTTCCACCCTTATGAATACGGACGGAAAAATCGTTTACGGAAATGACGAACGTCTTCGCCGCGGCGGAGACGAGGTTCCCTGCCCCAAGCCCGAAATGCACATAATCTGCACATCGGACGACAACCCTTCTCTGACGGAGGAAGCCTATGTGGCGGAAAAGATAGCTTCGATGATTGCGGACGGAGAGGCAAAGGCAACGGACATCGCCATTCTTCTCAGGTCAAACAAAATTGCGCAGGACATTGCGTTTGAGCTTTCAAAGCGGGGCGTTCCCTGCCGGAATGCGTCGGTGAAGGAGTTTTTCAAAAGCCCCGAGGTTCTTCTGACGCTTTCCCTGCTCAACACAATAGACAATCCCTCCCGCGACGTTTACCTCGCCGCGACGCTCAAAAGCCCGATATACGGGGTGACTCTGGAAGAGCTGATTCGAATCAGAAAATCGGACGAGTCCGGCTCGCTCTATTCCGCTCTCAAAGAATATACCGAAAAAACAGGCTTTGAAAAAGGGAAAAGATTTCTTTCCGACCATGAAAAGTTCCGCAGCAGAGCAAAAATATGCACCTGCGGCGAGCTTCTTAAAACGGTCTATGCGGAGACGAAAATCATGTCCCTGCTCGGAACGGACGAGCGCAGCCGTGTAAACCTCCGCCGGCTTTATGATTACGCGCTCGACTTTGAAAACGGCGGCAACCACGGACTGTATTCGTTTACGTCATTCATAGACGAAATGATAAACACCGACGCCAAAGTCGATATGACGGGCTTCGGCGGCGGCGCGGACGCTGTCACGATAATGACAATGCACGGCTCAAAGGGGCTTGAATTCGACACAGTCTTCCTGTGCGATACAAACAGGCAGACAAGCTCCGAGCATACAAGAGGAAATGTTCTTGCCGTGCGCAATGCGCCCGTCGCTTTCGACCTTTATGACGGAGCGGAAGGCGGAAAAATAATCGAAACGCCCATGCACCGCGCGGCAATCGAGCTTCAGAGCGGCAGACTTGCCGAGGAGGGCTGTCGACTTCTTTATGTCGCCCTCACCCGCGCAAAGCGCCGGCTGATAATCACGGCAACCGTAAAAGACAACACGCGATCAAAGGACAATCAGAAAAATCAGGAGCAGAAATATGACTTCGGCGACCCATCGTCGAGGGTGAGTCTGAAAGCAAAACTCTTCTCGTCATACGGAAGAAAAAAAAGCAAGTCCATGCTCGATTGGCTCTGCATAGGGCTTGCAAAAGACCCTTCGCTCTGCACACTCGACTTTGTGCGCGAGCTTCCGAGGCGCGGAGCTGTCACGGGTGCGGAAGGCGATACCGTCGATAATTATGACGAAGGCTATGCAATCGCCCGCGATCGGCTCGGCTTTGAATATCCGCATGCAATTCTGAGCACGGTACCATCCAAGCTGTCCGTGTCAAAGCTGTATCCCGACGTGCTGGACGATGACGACGGCACGGCGGTCAGCATAGACAACGAGAAAAATGACGAATATCCCGCGCCCGTGTTCATTGCGGGAGAAAGCGAAAGCGGCACCTCGCACGGCACGGCAATGCACACGTTCATGCAGTTTTTCGATTTTGAAAACGTCGATAAAAACGGCGTTGAAGCGGAAATACAGCGTCTTGTAAAGAACAGGTTCATCTTTGAAGGCGACAGCGAAAAGCTGAACGTCCGAAAGCTCAAAAAGTTCTTTTCATCTCCCCTTGCGGATGTCATGAGAAAAGCCGACCGGATTTACAGGGAAAAAAGATTTATAATTTTCTATCCCGCGGAGAGCTTTTCCGAGGACGAAAAGACAAAAGAAGCGCTCAAAGGCGAAAAGCTGATGGTGCAGGGCGTTATTGACTGCGCCGTAAAGACAAAAACTGGCGAGCTCATCCTGATCGACTATAAAACCGACTTCTTCCCCTCCGGCACAGGGGTGGAAGAAATAAAAGAGACGCTTATAAAGCGTCACAGTCGCCAGCTCGGTTATTATAAATACGCCTGCCAAAAGCTCTTCGGCAAAGCGCCGGAGCACACTTATATTTATTCCTTCGCGCTCGACGGCACGATTGAATTATGAAAGGAAACGATATGAAAAAAGAAAAAAAGTTCAATGCGGCATATCTTCTCTGTCTCGTCCCGATTTCATCCATTCTGATATTTTTGGGGCTTATGATTATTCCGGATAAATTCATTTATCTCGGTTCAATCCCGATATGGGTTCCGGTAGCACAGCAAGGTCTGAGCGGAATATCCGTCATCAGCGTGCTTATCGTAATCGCGGCAGTGCTTATATGGGGCTGGTGCGGGGCAATCGCGGCAAGAAAGAACCTCAATATTACCGTTGCAACGTTGACGGCAAACGCCATACCGCTTGTCTGCCTCGTCATGTATGCCATTTTCGGATTGATTGCGGCGTTCGGCGTAACCGAACTTTCAAACCTGTCTGTTCTTTTCGCTACCGGTCTCGGTGTTTTCAACATCACAGGTGGGTTTATCCATGCAACAATTTCGGAATCCCCTGCAGTGGAAATCATTTTTAACGGCATATTGATTCTCGGAACGTTCGTCATCGGATACTCAATCGGCGCGACGGAAAAAAAGAAGAGCAAATAATCGGCACGTTTCGACAACATCCTCATAGAATAATATCAGGACGGGGAAATACTTAATTTGCCTTGTCTATTGAGAACATTATTCATATTTGCCGCAAAGCGGCGAAGGGAGGATATTCATGAACAACTGTCTTTGCAACCTTTTCGACGGAAACAACACCTGTCTTTGGGTTATTGTTATAGCTTGCGTAGTTCTCTGCTGCTGCAACAGATAACGGGATTTTACATTTTCCCCCTGCGGGAAGATTTCAATAGCGGCTCTGCCGCGGTAAAAGAAAATTACAGAAGATAAAAGCAAAAAGATTTTTTCATATAAAGGCTTTTCTCAAAATGAAAAATCGGGAGCGGAAAACCGCTCCCGATTTTTTTATATCTTTTCAAATTCGTCGACGGAGAGTGTGAACATAACGGCGCCGCCGATTGTCACCTTTTCCTCAACGGAATGATTGAGCAGCCCCCTGCCGAAGGCTTCGACGGAGGGATTTGCTTTTTCTCTCGTTACGCAGTATTTTTTGAGAATTTCTTTGAGCTCCGGAAGGCGTTCCTTCTCCGTACCGATGAGAAGTGTCGTGTTTCCGACCATAAGAAATCCGCCGGTTGTGGAGAGCTGGGTAACGAAAAAGTCTCTCCCTGTCAGCGCTGTGATGGCTGTTCTGCTGTCGTCGTTGTTGATTACCGCAATTACAAGTTTCATATTTTTCTCCTTACATATCGAATTTCAAAAAGCCGAGGCTTTCTTTGTCGAGCTTGTGAACATCCTCAATCTCATAACGGTTGTCGTTTGAGTCGCGGACTAAAATTCTGCCGTCATAAAGCGTTTTTATGTCTATGCTGGTGTTGAGTATCGAAAAGCTGTGCCGTCCCCTGTCCGTTTCGACAGTCCACGTTATGTTGCCGTATTTTTCAACGCGGGAAAGAATTTTCTTTATTTTCGGAACGATATAATATGACGCAAGGCATGACCTTATCGCCTCTGCGGATTCCGGCATAAGGTGGTCAATGTCGCGGATTATCGCAACTTCCTTGCCGTTTTCGTCCGTCAGAGAAATGTATTTTGTTATACCGGAGACGGGGAAAAGCCTGATGGGTTCAAGGTTTTCAAAACGACGTCCGTCATACATTTCAAGTGATACCGTCGTTTCTCCCGTCTTTTTTATGCGGGCTTCGTCACCGCTGATAAAAAATCCTATCATCTTCCGTCGCCTCCTTATTCAAGATGCTCGCGCTCTTTATCGCGAGTGACGCTCTCCGCCATCGACTGAATCTTCACGAGCCTGTAATACTTGCCTTTCTTTGCCATAAGCTCATCGGGCGTGCCGAATTCAAGAATCCTGCCTTTGTCGATAACGACTATCTTATCCGCCTGTTTGAGAGTTGAAAGGCGGTGAGCTATCATCAGAGTCGTTCTTCCCTTGACGAGATTGTTTATTGCGTCCTGAATGAGCTTTTCCGTTTCGGAGTCGACTGCGCTCGTCGCTTCGTCAAATATTAGCACGCTGGGGTTATTGAGTATTGCGCGCGCGATTGATATTCTCTGTCGCTCGCCGCCGGAGAGTCCGACGCCGCGCTCGCCGAGAATGGTATCATATGCGTCAGGATGACGGAGGATGAATTCGTGCGCGTTTGCGATGTCCGCCGCCTTGAGAACTTCTTCAATCGTTGCGTTCGGCTTGCCGTATGCAATGTTATTGAAAATCGTATCGGAGAACATCATCGCCTCCTGCTGAACATAACCGATTTTGGAACGGAACCAGCTCATATCAAGGGCTTTTATGTCCTTGCCGTCAAGCAGTATCTGCCCGTCATAGTTATCATAGAAACGAAGGAAAAGATTTATAAGGGTCGTCTTGCCGGAGCCGGTCGTGCCGACTATGCCGACAGCTTCTCCGGGTTCGATTGTCAGGTTTATATCGGAAAGAACGTTTTTCGTCTTGTCAAACGAGAAGCTGACGTGACGGAATTCGACCTTGCCCTGTATTCTCTGCGGGATATTGCCCTTGCCGTCATCGCGCTCCGGCTCGGCGTCGAGAATATCCATAACTCTTTCGGCAGAGGTCAGCGCGCTCTGGTACGAATCGTTCAAGCCCGCAAAGAAGTTGACAGGGCCGTAAAACATCGAAGTATACGAGATGAACGAAACGAGCAGACCGAGGGAAATATCGCTTTTGCCCTCTATGACTTCAAGTCCGCCGACGTTCCATATTATAAGCGAGCCGCAGACGACGACAAACGATACAGCCGCCGTGAAAATGCTGGACATTCTTCCCGCGCGGACGCTGACCTTCAGCCATTCGTCATTCTGCTTTTCAAGTCGTTTTGACGCGCGTTTTTCGCCCGAAAACGATTTTACGACGCGTATACAGGGTATCGAGTCTGTCAGAACGGAGGAGACCGCCGTCCATTTTCGCCATATGCGGCGATAGAAGGGACGTATTTTACGTCCGAATTTTCTCGAAGCGTAAACGACGAACGGAACGGGGATGAGAGAGAGCAAAGAGAGCTTCCAGTTCATCGTTATCATTATAACAATTATTCCTATAAGGAGGAACAGCTGCGTTACAACCTCCTGCGTGATACGCAGAATGAACGCCTGAAGGTTGTTTGTGTCGCTGCTGATTCGGTTTATGACGGAGCCTGTTGACGTTTTGTCATAAAACTTCATCGGCC
>DHMB01000055.1:3481-4740 GCA_002405565.1 Clostridiales bacterium UBA4653 | reverse complement strand
ATGACGGCGGTGAGCTCCATGCGGTTGTTGGTGGTCTGCGCCTCGCCGCCGGAGAGCTCGCGCTCGTGCGCCCCGTATTTGAGCACCGCGCCCCAGCCCCCGGGACCGGGGTTGCCGCTGCACGCGCCGTCGGTATAAATGTCAACCTTTTTCAAATCGCGTGCCTCCCATCCCAACATCCGACTCATTATATAATAAGCGGCGGCTAATTTCAATAATATTTTTGTGAATTTTCGTAAAAATTATCATAAAATTTGCGATTTTTTCATTTCAGGGGCAATTTTCTGCCGTCTCATGCGTTTTTTGTTTACGGTTTACTTGTTCCCGCCGTTTTTAATCAGCTCCCAATAAGCCTTTGCCGCCTGTTCTGTCTTGTTCTCCCCGAACTCGTAATATCTTTTGTTTTTCAGGTCGTCCGGCAGATATTGCTGACTGACATAATGATTTTTGAAGTCGTGCGGATATTTATAATTCTGCCCCTTCTGCGCGGCATTTTCGCCGTCAAAGTGAACGTTTTGGAGCGTTCTCGGCGGAACCGTTCCCTTGCCCGCGGCAACATCTGCCGCCGCCGCGCCGTAAGCAAGATAGGCGGAATTGGATTTGGGAGCCGTCGCAAGCATAACGGTTGCGTTTGCAAGTGGTATCGACGCCTCCGGCAAGCCGAGCTTGAGCGCAGATTCGACGCAGGCGTGCGTTATCGCCGCCGCCATCGGATAGGCAAGTCCGATATCCTCGCTTGCGATGACCTGTATTCTGCGGCAGGCAGAGAGCAGATCGCCGCCGGAAAGTATCTTTGCAAGATAGAATACAGCCGCGTCCGGATCCGAGCCTCTTATGGATTTCTGAAACGCGGAGAGCAGGTCGTAATGCCCGTCGCCGGATTTGTCAAATCCGCTCATCATAACATCCGGCAAAAACGTTCGCACGTTCTCCGCCGTTATGTGTCCGTCCGATACGGCAACTATGTTTTCAAAAAGATTTATCGCCCTGCGCGCGTCCCCCGCCGACGACTGCGCCATCATGCGCACGGCGTCTCCGTCGCACAGAATTTCCTTGCCTTTTTCGTCCGAAAGAAACTTTCTCGCCCTTTCGATTGCCTTTGAAAGCGCGTCGACGGAAAGCGGCTTGAATTCAAACACGGCAGAGCGGGAAATGATTGCGGAATATACATAAAAATAAGGATTTTCCGTTGTCGAAGCGATCAGCGTTATGCGCCCGTCCTCAATGAATTCGAGGAGCGACTGCTGCTGTTTTTTGTT
>DHMB01000055.1:1662-3443 GCA_002405565.1 Clostridiales bacterium UBA4653 | reverse complement strand
TTTTTGTTGAAATACTGTATCTCGTCGAGGTACAGAAGAACCCCGTCCGAGCCGTAAAGCGACGACGTTTCGGCGACAACGTCCTTTATGTCGGAAAGTGAAGCCGAGGTTGCATTCAGCCTGCGCAGAGTTTTCCCCGCCGCCTTTGAAAGAATGTTCGCCGCGGTCGTTTTTCCGGTGCCTGACGGGCCGTAAAAAATCATATTCGGGATATGACCCGTTTCGATCATTTTCGGAAATATTCCGCCTTCCGAAAAAAGCTTTTCGTCTCCGAAAACGTCCGCAAACGTTTCGGGTCTCATCCTGTCCGCAAGAGGTCTTGTTATCATTTCGTCCTCCGTAAAATCAAGTGTTTACCTGTGTTTTTGTTTTTATACAATAGTATATAATCATCCGAGCTTGCATTTCAGGTCGGCAAACGGGCAACCGTCGCACTTCGGTTTTTTCGCGTCGCAGACTTCCCTTCCGAACATAACGAGCCTGTGACAGAAGTCGCTCTGCTCCTCCGGCGGGACGATCTGCGCAAGCTGTTTTTCAACCTTTGCGGGGTCTTTGCTGTCGCAGAGTCCGAGCCTGTTCGATATTCTTATGCAATGCGTATCCGCAACTATAGCTGGCAATCCGTATATGTCGCCGATGATGAGATTTGCAATCTTTCTGCCGACTCCGGGCAACTTCAGAAGCTCGTCCATCTCCTTCGGGACAACGCCTCCAAAGTCTCTTACAATCATCCCGGACATATCCTTTATGTTCTTCGCCTTCACGCGGTAAACGCCGCATGGATAGACGATTTTTTCGATTTCGGCAAGGTCTCCCTCCGCCATTTTTTCCGCAGTCGGAAAACGTTCAAAAAGCTCCTTCGAAACGATATTCACTCGCTTGTCCGTGCACTGGGCGGACAGTCTCCCCATAACGAGAAGCCGCCAGGCGTCACCCTCGTAGCGGAGCTCACATTCCGCCGCTGGATACTTCCTTTTAAGTATACCGACGACCTTCTCCACACGTTCTTTTTTCTCGTTAAAATTCATTTTTCTTCACCTTTCAGAGCAAACGAAAGCTCAAGGGCGTCCGTTCCGAAGTATTTTTTCAGCATTGAGGAAAGCGTCGAAACGGGCAAACCCATAACATTGAAAAAGTCGCCCTCGATACGCTCGACAAGCTCCGCCCCTCTCGCCTGAACGGCATATGACCCCGCCTTTCCCATCGGCTCTCCGCTGCGGACATAATCGTTTATCTGCCGCTCGCTTATCGCCGCGAATTTGACGTTTGTCGCACAACTTTCCGAATATCTGCAATCTCCGAGTTGCAAAGTCAATCCGGAATAAACGGTGTGCCAGGAGTCGGAAAGGACGCCGAGCGTCAGAGCTGCGTGCAGCGCGCTCTGCGGCTTTCCGATGACCATTCTGTTATAATATACAATTGTATCACACGATATTATCAAGGTGTCGTCAAGGTTTTCTCCATTTTCGAGAAGTGACGTTTTTGCGGCTTCGCCCTTCCTTTCGGAAAGCGTACAGACGTAGTTCTCGGGCGAAAGCGCCTCTTTTATCTCCTCATCGGCGTCGGGAGAGACAACCTCAAAAGGCAATCCCAACATTGCAAGGATTTCCTTTCGTCTCGGTGACGACGACGCCAGAATTATCTTCTTTATCATAATCATATCCTCTTGAATGCACCCGTCGGCTTTCCGCCGGTCTTATAGGCGTTTATTATTTCAGCAACTTCTTTCTTGCTCTCGCAGGTGAAAATGAAATGCTCAAAAAGTCCCGCGCGGGCATATT
>DHMB01000055.1:0-1601 GCA_002405565.1 Clostridiales bacterium UBA4653 | reverse complement strand
CGGACGGGAACGCTGTTGTAAAGAACATTGCGATGCCTAAATTCCCTTCTGACCGGGAATTCCGCGCCTGTTCTGTCCCTGAGAAATACAAATTTTCCGTCGCCGCAAAAATTGCACTTTTCAATTTCCGAGGGCAGATTCATTATGTCCCGTATCACGCATTTTTCGAGTGTCATCAGAGGAAGCCTGCCGTATGCGACAGTGCCGTATCGCCCGCTTGCCTGCATAGCCGCACCCCTTGCAAGCCCGATCTCACACGATTGTATAAAACCGGAAATGCCCATAGCGTATAGCTTTTCGGCACTTTGCGAATTCCAGACATTCAGCCGCAGGTCGCCTGTCATTTCAAAGCCGAGGCGACGGCAGATCGGAATCTGCCACATCCCGGTTACAAGCGCATAGCGGATGCCGAGAGCCTTTGCTCTCTCCGCCATCTGCCCGATTTCGGTGATTTCCGTGTCAAGCGCGACCGGCGGAAACGCGATTCCGAGCTTTTCCGTGCCGACCGTTTTATATGCTTTTTCGGTCGCCATAAGCGGAACGAATATTCTGTCAAAGAATGTTTGCGCTTCACACGGAATGTTGTTCACGTCTGCAAAATACGCCGTTTTCATGTCAGAGGGCGTTCTCTTTCCGAGAGGCGGCGCAGATTTCGGATTTATATGTTTTTCCGCAGCGAGCGTTTCGAGCAGTCCCTCGCACGCGCCGCGGCGAAGAGCGTTTATCCGGGCGACGCTCATGCGCAGTCCGTCATCGATATTGACCTTTATATTCTCCGGCTTTGCAAAAAACGGCGTTCCTCCGAGCTTTGCCAGCGACTCACGCACCCGCTCCGGACTCATTGAGCTTTCGGCGGATTCGGGAACGTCGCCGGTAGCCGAAAACGTAACTTTATTTCCGAAGAAAATTCCGCTCGCGGTAACCGTTGCCACCTGCCCGGAGCGTATATCCGCACAAAGCGAGATCTCCGCTTTCCTTTCCGGAATTGCCGCGCCGGAAAGTTTTGCGCTCTCTTTTTTGTCATCCGCCGTGCGGACGCCGAGCATTTCCCTTCCGATTTTTCCCGTGTAATAGCCGCAGGTAAAACCGGATCTTGAGAAAAGCGAGGAGAGCTCCACAAGCTCTTTTTCGCCGGCATTTCTGCCCTCGTCAAGCAGCGTTCTGTATATTTTCGTAACCCCGTAAACATATTCCGGAGACTTCATTCTTCCTTCGATTTTCAGCGACGCAACGCCCATTTCGGAAAGCTCCGTCAGATGCCCGGCAAGACACATATCTTTAAGGCTCAACGCATAGCCGCTCTTGCCGTACGGCAGTCTGCAAGGCTGCGCACACTCGCCCCTGTTACCGCTTCTGCCGCCGATAACAGAACTCATAAGGCATTGCCCCGAACAGCTGACGCATATCGCCCCGTGAACGAAAAGCTCCGTTTCGATCGGCGAATTTTTTATCAGAATTTCAAGGTCGCGCCTTGATATTTCTCTCGGGGCGACCATCCTCGAAAAGCCGATTTTTTTCAGTTCATCGGCAGAATAGACGTTGAGTCCCGTCGCCTGCGTGCTTGCGTGAAGCTCGATTTCGGGGCAGACCGTATGAACGTT
>DHMB01000141.1:221-4937 GCA_002405565.1 Clostridiales bacterium UBA4653 | reverse complement strand
TTTTATTCGCCTTGATATGGGCGAAGTATGCGAAGTCGAGCGTGAAGTCTATCTCTGTTATTATGCAGGAGAAAGACAGGAACGCTATCAGGCAGAACGGGATCGCAAATACGGGCTTTTGAGTATTGAGGCTATGGCGGAAACTATGTTTGAGGACGGCGAGTGCGGATATGATTTTTTGCCGTCAGGCGAGGAAAGTATCCCTGAACAGGTTGTGAGTAAAATGCTTACCGAAAAGCTCTATGCCACACTTGATAAACTTTCCGAAACAGATCGGCACCTTATAAACGCCCTGTTTTTTGACGGCGTTAGTCTGAGAGGATATGCACGAAAGATAGGCGTTACGCACAGAACGGTGCAGAAGCGGCGTGACGGCATACTTTCAAAGCTTAAACAGCTGATGGAATAGAAAAAATCATTTTTCGGTAGCCGATACCTGTCGGAAAACGGCTTGTTAGTAGCGGCGGTAATGCAAGAGTTTACCGGTGCAAGGTTCTTTGACAACTGAATATACGGTACTCAAATACGTAACAGCTGCGCCGAGCGAGTCGGAGGTATGCCGCCATGACCTTTTCTTTTGGAAATTCCATTACAGATAAGAGAGCGCACAGCAGAGCGAAAGCGATAACCGAAACAGTCCAATCACAGGTCACGGACTGATCGCCATGACGGTAGCTGGGTTAAAGATACTTCCGTACCGAAAGGGCGGCTCGGTGAGAACCACGGAGAGCTGAGATGCTATGATGCCGTAAGACCTGCGGCAGTTTGAGTATTCCCGAAATTCGTAAGAATTTCTATGCCCGGGGGTGAGAAAATATGGGCATACTGAATTTGTATAACATCAGATTCCTGCGGCAGAATCGTCTGTTCTGCCGTAAGTGTGTGCTGTTATACGGCACAGAAATTCAAAAGATTGGAGGCAGAAATGAAAATCGCAATTACGATTATCGCCATAGTTTTCTCACTTGCCGACGCATTTATGATGTGGTGTCTCATGCGCGCAAACGCTCTGTATGAGCGAGCGGAAACAGGACTCGGACGGACAAACGGAGACGGCGATAAAAGAAGGGAGCAGAACTATGAAACAGGGGCTTGATAAAGTAATCGATCCGTTTTGCCTTGTTGTCCCCATAGGTAAAGGCAGAGCGAGAAGGTGCGGCGGAGAGTGCTGTTCTCTCTGCCGTACTTGCGTTTATCACCGACCGAACAGAAAAGACAGGTTATGCCTGTTTCGTGAATGTCCGTTTTTGCAGGGACTATCCACTTCTACATATCGGTCGCGGAAGGAAAATCACAAGCGAGATCGTAAGCGGAGCAAGAAATGAGGCAGAAGAAAAACGGTACATCCCATGAGCTGAAAGCGGGATATTATCCGTTTCACTACGGCGATGAAGCCGAACAGTACACATTTTACCGTGTTCCCAAACTGCTGTTTAACGATCCGCGTCTCAGGGAACTGAGCACGGATGCAAAACTGCTTTACGGTCTTATGCTTGACCGAATGAGCCTGTCTGCAAAAAACGGTTGGTATGATGAGGACGGCAGAGTGTTTATCTACTTTTCTGTTGAGCAGATCATGGCGCAGCTCGGGTGCGGCAATAGTAAATGCTCACGGCTGCTTGCTGAGCTTGACGACCAAAGCGGAGTGGGACTTATCACACGAATCAGGCAGGGACAAGGAAAGCCGGATTTCATCTATGTGCATAAGTGTATCGGAGAAATGTCAAAATCGCACTTCAAGAAATGTCAAAATGACATTTCTAAAAATGCTGAAATGACACGTCAAGAGATTTCAAAAGCACACGCTAATTATACTGACAAGAATTATAACGATTTGAGTGAGAACAATCCATTCTTTTCAGAAGTCGAGTGCGAAGCGACGCAAAGAATGCGTGAACGCGAGAAATACCGACTGATGATTGAGGAAAATATCGGATACTCATATTTGGTCAGTGAATATCGCAGAGACGGTCTTGATGAGATTGTGGAACTTATGGTAGATACCGTTTGTACGACACAGGATTACATTGTAATCGGCGGCGACAGAAAGCCTGCCGAGGTAGTCAGAAGTCAGCTTTTGAAACTTGATTCCGAACATATCCGCTTTGTGCTTGACGGTATGAGCGCAAATACAAGCCGAGTCCGTAATATCCGTAAATATCTGTTGGCGGCGCTGTACAACGCGGCAATGACAATAGATAACTACTACGCCGCGCTTGTCAATCACGATTTGTACGGCAAGTAATATCTTGCATAAACCGAAGGGAGTGATGTGATGCAGGAAGAAGTAAATGATAAAACCATTGCGTTGTCTGTAAAATCCGCAAAGCTGACGGCAACAGTGAGCCATCCGCGTTTTTACACGGTCATAGTCCTGCTGAGATTGAACAGGCAGTGCTTGACTTGGCAAACGCTACACTTGAAGATATAGACCGTGTACATAAGCCGGAACTGCTTGGAGCGAGGATGTACGGAAGCCGAACGCGGGAAGGTTTATTTACGGACAATTCCGATATTGATGTGGTATTATCCTATACCGATCCCGACGGAGTGATGCGTGAAGATGGCTTTTTCAATATTCTGAACGCAAAAGAACTCTCCTTTGACGGTATCAAGGTGGATATCAATCCGATAAGTGTGGAAAAATCGGGATCGCTTGAAGATTATCTGAAACGAGCCGAGGAATTTCTTGACCGTAAGGAAGAACACATTAAGGCAAGTGCAGAAAAGCTTGCAGTACAAACGGAAAAAACAACAATCACTCCGCTTTCTCCCCTCACCTTTGGCGAGGCAAAAGAACAAAACAAGGTTGACGAATGGAGGGCGAGCAGAAAAGCGACCGAAGCGTGCGCCGAACAGTTTTCAAAGGAGTTTGGCGCAGCGTATCACGACAGACGGATGCCTGAATTTCTGAAAGAAATGGCAGACAAATACGGTTTGGAGCGTTGCAAAATCGTTTTGGCAAGTACCGTTCAGCTTGCCGAGCACGACGGCAGATATTATCCGAGCACCAAAGCGGATGCGGCAAAGGTACATATCCCCGGCACGGACACCGAGGATCATACAAGAGATATTCGCCATTCCTATGCGACAAATTGCCATCCCGTAATGATAAATTCCGCTTTCCGTGAACTTCAAAAGATGGAGCGCGAATGCGGACAGGAAAAAGAAACCGCCAAGGCAGAACAGGATTGCATAGCTCCGAGAGCATCGGTGCTTTCGCGCTTACAGAAAAAACAGAAAATCGTAAACGAAACCAAAACAACTCCTGCAAAAAACGAGGACAGGAAGAGAGGTGCGGAACTGTGATGAGCAATGTAGAAATGATAAATCTGATGTGCATATTTGACCATTCAAGCAGAGAGGCTTTGATTGCGGATATAGCGGCGTCGCTGCCATACATTGATGACAAAGATATGGCGGAGCTTATGGAAGATACGCTTAATGTACTTGACGCAATGACCGAAACGGAGTTTTCGGAAATTGTTTTTGAACCGGCAACAGATGACGAGAAATCGGGAAAGGATATTGCATGATGAATGATAGCTATGATATTTACCAACTGAAAAACAGTGACGAGACACGAAATATCCGCTTTGAGGGCTTAGAGCGATTGAAAAAAGACGGCGGTACAGTGAATAAGGATCAGTACGATCTTGTATATCACGCTTCACTTGATAAAAAGGATACGCTTGACAGTATCTATGAAAGATTCAATCTCTATCACCCTGCGGACTTCCGAGGACATTCACTAAGCGTGAGCGATGTGGTGGTCTTTCACAAGGAGGGCGTAGATTCGGCATTTTACGTTGACAGCTACGGCTTTACCGAAGTGCCTGAGTTTTTGCAGTCGCAGATGAAGGAGCAGCTTATTACAATGCAGACCGACCATATTTCTGTCAAGCAGCACTTTGGCACTTGGTATCCGATTGACAGTATAGAGATCGACGGAAAAACCTATTTTCTTTTGGAACATGAAGAATACGGCGATGAAGCGGCAAATATCATCGTCAATGAGAAAGGCGTACTGTGCGCACAAGATGTGTACGACGGCTTTTCCGATGAAATAGTAGATTCTTTGAGCGTTATCGGGAAGCCACTTGCTGTCATGCCCGACAATACCGTTTCGGTTACGGATATGGAACAATACGGCTATTCCTATCCCGGTATGCTTCCGCTTTCCGCAGATGCGGCAAAAGCGTATTGGGATGAAGATAAGATGATGATCTATACGCTTCATCCGGACGGAACAGAATCGCTGATTGATAACGATAAGCAGTTTGAAAGGCATATCGAGAACGGCGGTCTGTTCGGTATCGAAAAAGAAGATTGGATGAAATACTTGGAGAACGGCGAGTATCTGCGCGCAGCGGAGATTTCTACGGAACAAAATTATAATATGATCGACGGCAGGCGCAATAACATAGAGACTCCGAAAGCGGAAAAGCCGGGTAAAGATAAAATATCGCTTCTTGAAAGATTGAAAGAAAAACAGCAGCTTTTGATTTCGGGTGCAAGAAAAGAGGACAAGGAAAAGAAAAACGAGCGCGATTTGCCGTAAACAGTTTGGGGTATGGGACGATGTGATAAGCATTGTCCCATACCCCTGTTTTTTTATTTTGAAACTCAGAAAAAACGAATTTACACGTATTATTTGCAAATGTTCTGCAAATAATACGGATAAATCTTGACAAAGCCGACTTTGCACTGTATAAT
>DHMB01000141.1:0-130 GCA_002405565.1 Clostridiales bacterium UBA4653 | reverse complement strand
CAGAAAGCCGGAGCAACATGGATTATTCCGGAGGAAGCAGAAAAGCCGAGTGATGCGAGAATAAAAAGCGGAAAATATATTAAACTGAAAAAAGAAGGTGAATTGAAATGATTGATCTGAATGAAATTTT
>DHMB01000134.1 GCA_002405565.1 Clostridiales bacterium UBA4653 | reverse complement strand
GAAAAGTACGGTCGAAGAAAAGTGGGTTATTTCAGGAACGGGGCGAGGGCGTCGCAGAGCTTTCTGTAATCGTCGACGCAGACGAAATCAAAATCCGAAAGATAAACACATTCGTCGTTGCCGCCGGTGCCGTAGTCATCGCCGAAGAAAACGACCTCGTCATGCGAGAAACCGTTTTCGCGGCAGTAGCGGTCAAGGGCGAAGAACTTGTTATAAGGCTTCGGCGCCATATCAAACGACGACGACCCGCCGACGAAAACATTGTAATCCGGGAAAGCGGCGACGACTTCGTCATAGAACGCGCGACGTTTTTTTCTGTCCGGATCGAATTTCAGCTTATCTTCGATTTTTGCGTCATTGCCGAGAAGGGCAATAGTAACGGCGCCGGAGGCGTGAAAGCAGACAAGATCGCCTGCCTGCTCGGTATAGCCGTGACGGTCACAGATTTCTCTTGCGCGAGCCTTGACGGACTCTCTGTCGCAGGGCTGAGACTCCGAATAGACGGTGTCAAGCGATTTTGTCTCCTTATTATAAGTACAGAACTGCATGCCGTAACAGCCTATGATGTCGACGGGGAATTCGCGGAGCTGATGAAATATTCTGTCGCACATGCCCGCGCCGACCATAAGTATCTTATATTTTTTTGCCATTTCGGAAAGGAGCGCATAGTGCTCGTCCGAAACGGGGGTGCGATGTTGGGTGATGGTGCCGTCAAGGTCAAAGGCGGCGATTTTTTTCTTATTTATATCCATAATTCTCTCCGATTTATTTTTTGCAGTTGAAGAATGCGGCAAGCGGTCTTGCGTCCTGATTTTTCATGTCGGTTATGTTGATATTCTTCATATCAATGCCTTTGACATAGCGCAGGGTGAACGCATATCCGGCAGAAAGCCCGTGACAGTCGTATTCAGGATATTTGTCGTCTATGGTCTCGGGCGCGGGGCGTGAAGACTCCGTGTCTCCTCCCATAACCTCAATGTTCCAGTTTTCAATTTTCAGATTGTTTATAGCTCTTTCGTCATCCTGACCGATGATCATCGTTTCATATATAGGCAGAGGGTGACCGTGTGTTCTGGGGGAGCGGAAATTGAGCTCTGAGAAGACAACTCCGTCCATCTTGCTCGTTCTTTCCTCGGTTACTCCCTTCGGCAGGCGGTTTCTCTTTCCCGTTACGATATATGCGGGGGCGGAAGCGTCCGTTATGTCGAAACGGATGAAATAAACGTCCGAAACCTCTGCGCCGTCGACAGTTTCAAGCGACACGCCGCAACGGTTGACATTCTTTATGAAGCAATCCGCAAAGCGTGCGTTTTTGAGGCAATAATATGTGTCCGTTCCGAACTTGACGGCGGAGGCAAGAGAGCAGATCATCATGTCGCGGACATCTATGTTGCGACAGCCGACCGTATCCGAGCTCTTGAAGCAGAGCCCGTCGTCGCCTGCCATAACGTTGCAGTTGTGTATTGAAATGTTCTGGCAGTCAACGGGATCGATACCGTCTCTGTTCGGCGTGTTCATACAGTTGAGACGGAGGTTTTTGATCGTTATATTTCTGCTCGAAAGCGGAACGACCGTCCAGAACGCGCTTCTGCGCATATTGAGGTTTTCAATGTTTATTTCGCTCGAATATGCGATATAGATTATGTCGGGGCGTGCGTCCTGCTCGCGCTTGTCGCCTGAGGGATCGTTCATCTTGAAGCGATATTTTCCGTTTCCGTCAAGCATGCCGCCGCCGGTTACGGTAACGTTGCGCAGGCCCTCGCCGTATATCAGCGAGCGACCGAGCTGGCGATGGGCGCAGAGAGATTTTCCCGGCTCGCGGAGCGGATATTTTGAATGATCCTGCGAGCCTATGATTGTGGCTCCCGGGGAAACGAAGAGCGTCATATCGGACGCGAGCTTTATCTCGCCCGTGAAATACGTGCCGTCCGGAACGTAGACCGTGCCGCCCGAATATGCGGCGTCGGCAATCGCGCGGGTAAACGCTTCCGTATCGTCCGCTCTGCCGTTGCCCTTTGCGCCGTAAGTGCGGATGTCAAAAATCTCGCCTCTTGTTATTCCGCGGCAAAGGTCGGCTGCGTCATAAGCTCTTATTCTGTTTATATAAAGCTCGCTCTTGTCGTCAGAGGAGAATTCAATGCGGGAGAAATTCCTTGCCTTGTCCGTGAATTTCAGCTTTTCCGCGCGACGCGCACCGTCGACCCAAAGGTCGTAAAGTCCCTTTTCGGTGTTGACCGTGAACTTTATTTCATACCAGTTGCCGGCGGGATAATAGCAATAAGGAGTGATGACGTCCGTTACGCAGCACCATTCGCCCGCAACGGTTGCATAAAGGCAGTTTTTATAGAAAGCAGCCGCGCCGATTTCTTCTCCGCCCGTGCCGAGAGCACGGAAAACGGTGCAATTGTCGCCGGAGACGAAAACTCTTGCCTCGGCGCTTGAGGTTCCCGTCATGACGGGAAAATCGTATCCGCAGGCAAAACCTGCGCCGGAGGAGATTTTAAGGCTTCTGTTCTTTTCAAAGGGGAAGGGGGCAATGCCCGTATTTGCGTCACCCGCAAGCGCGAGCGACGGCAGGGACGAAAATTCTTCGTTTGCCGCGAATATTTCCGTTTCGTCCATGACGGTTACATAGTCGACGAAGAGCTCGCCCGCGTCACAGCTGAAATATGCGGGCTCGCAACCCTCGACGGGAATACATCTTCCCGCGGCGAGATGGTTTATCTCAACATCGGCTGTCATGTCGCTGTAATTATATCTCACCTTTACGGACGTCGGAACGCCTATTCTTGCGGGACAGAGTGTCTTTCCGCCGCATTTGAACATTCCGCCTTCCATTTTCAGAGCGCCGAAACGGAAACGGGCGTCCTCGGAGGCGGTTGTCAGAGTTGCCGTCGCGACAACGAGGGACGAGGTCGGGAACGACTTGTTCATCGAAGAGCCGGCGCAGAGCTTTGCGGAATTATATCTTTTGTCCGAATAGATATTGGCAACGGTTACGTCGCCCGTCGTTTCAAAATCGGCGGGAATTCCGTTTTTGAACGCCTCGGAGAGGTAGCAGACGTAATTTCTCTTGGGATATGCCGCAAGAGCGGGCACTCTCGGCGCACGGAGAAGCTCTTTTGTCTCGCACATGTCGGTCGGCACGGCGAGGACGAAATAGTTTGTGTTTTCGCCTTCAAAGCCGGGGATTACGACATGGTCGCCCGCGGCAAAATCCTTTTCAAAAATGCCGTAACGCTTTTTCTCGCTTGTGATTATTTCAAGCTCGGAGAGGACGAAGTCCGAAGTCCATTCGGGGGCGAGACCGTTTTCTATCATGCTTTTTTCAAATGCAAGCGCCACTGTGCAGTCGCGCTCGACATAGAAATCACATTCCTGATGGTCATCCTTGCCTTCTCTTATCGAATCGAAGGTGACGATTAGGTCTGCGCCGAAATATTTCTTCGGGAATTTAACGGGAGAAACGTCCGCATTGGAATATATTTTCGACCTTTTATTGAAATTGCGGCAGACATAATACCAGCCGTCCGCGTCCCACGGGGGAGAAAAACGGCTGATAACGGGAGACATCGGTCTGTATGCTGAGTTTTTCATTGTTTTATTGACTTCCTTTCGGGAATAAATATATACAAAGTAATTCTACCATATAAAAATCCGTTTTTCAACACGAAAAGAAGATTTTCAGGGGGAATTTTTCCCGCCGGAGCGGGCGGATGACGGTAAACGCGGAAAAAAGCGCAACATCCGACGCGGTTTTCGGCTTTTCGTCAATCCGTTCACAGCTTTTTTACAATTGCAAAATGCATATCCGTCTTGACATAATCCGAAACGGATGATAGAATATGTGTCAGCACAATTCTTCATTGAGGGAGTAGTTGGCACGCAAAGCGTGTGGCAAGCCGTCATCACAACACGGAAAACGCGTTCGGCTTTTGCCTTAATCAACAAGACTCATTTTTCCCGCAGGGGCAAAATGCGTCTTTCTATATATTTTTGTGAGACGCAAATTAAAAATGCGGCTCTTTTTTTGTCCGCATAAGTTTGGGAGATTTTTATGAAACATTATTTGCAAAGCGAAAGCGAAGTCCTCTCCGCGCTTGAAACGTCGGCAGAGGGACTTTCCTCCGAAGAGGCGGAAAGAAGGCTTGCGGAAAACGGCAGAAACCGCCTTGCCGAGGGCAAAAAGACCGGCATTGTGAAGAGATTTCTGCTCCAGCTTGCCGACCCGATGATTATCATTCTGATAGTCGCGGCGGTCATATCGGCGGTCATCGCCTTCATTGAAAAGGAAACTCCGACGGACGTTTTCATCATTATGTTCGTCGTCATCCTCAATGCCGTGCTTGGCGTCATGCAGGAATCGAAGGCGGAAAAAGCCATTGAAGCCTTAAAGGAAATGACGGCGGCAACCTCAAAGGTTCTGCGCGACGGAAAACAGGTCGTCATAAAGAGCGAAGAGCTCGTTGTCGGCGACGTTATTATTCTTGAAGCGGGCGACGCCGTTCCCGCTGACGCGAGAATTATCGAGTCAAACTCGCTCAAATGCGAGGAAGCGGCGCTGACGGGCGAATCCGTTCCGTCTGAAAAGCATGATGTTGTCCTCCGCGCGGGCGAAAACGGCGACGTTCCCCTCGGCGACAGGGCGAACATGGTCTACATGGGAAGTACGGTTGTCTACGGCAGAGGAAAAGCCGTTATAACAGCAACCGGAATGGAAACAGAAATGGGCAAGATTGCAACGGCGCTTTCAAACGTTGCAGAGGAAAAAACTCCTCTTCAGATCAAGCTCGCACAGCTTTCAAAAATACTCACATGGCTCGTTCTCGGCATATGTGTGTTCATATTCGCGTTCAACGTTATAAAGAGCGGCGATTTCGGAATCGAATCGCTTCTGAATACATTCATTGTTGCCGTCAGCCTTGCGGTTGCGGCGATACCGGAAGGCCTTGCGGCAGTTGTTACGATAGTTCTTTCCATGGGCGTTACGAAAATGTCGAAGCGTTCCGCGGTCATCCGCAGACTGACAGCTGTTGAAACCCTCGGTTGCACAGAGGTCATCTGCTCGGATAAGACCGGTACGCTCACGCAGAACAAGATGACCGTTACGGATTTCCGTTCCGCAAACAAGGAGCTTCTCGCAACGGCAATGACCCTCTGCTCCGACGCGAAGCCCGATGAAAGCGGTAACGCTGTCGGCGAGCCGACGGAATGTGCGCTTGTCAATTTTGCGACGCAGAACGGCGTAATCAAGTCCGAGGCTTCTGAAAAGCAACCCAGAATAGGCGAAGTTCCGTTCGATTCAATGCGCAAGATGATGACAACCGTCCACAAAACGCATGACGGAAAATTCATTCAGTATACAAAAGGTGCGCCGGATGAGCTTCTCCGCCGTTGCACAAAAATTCTGACGGAAAAGGGCATTGAGCCCCTGACGGACGAAAAGCGTGCGGAAATTCTCCGCCAGAACAAGGAAATGGCTGACAAAGCCCTCCGAGTTCTTGCCGCCGCATGCAGAATACACGACGGCGAGCCCTCCGAATACAGCGCGGACGCGCTCGAGCATGACCTTGTCTTTGTCGGCCTCTGCGGCATGATAGACCCTGTCCGTCCCGAGGTGCTTGACGCAATCAAGGCTTGCCGCACGGCGGGTATACGTCCGATTATGATAACCGGCGACCACAAGGACACCGCGGTTGCAATCGCGCTTGAGCTCGGTATCATCACCGACCCCTCGCAGGCTATCACGGGCGCCGAGCTTGACAGTCTCTCCGACGAAGAGTTCGAGAGAGCCGTCGACTATTACTCCGTTTATGCAAGAGTTCAGCCCGAACACAAGGTAAAGATAGTTTCGGCATGGAAAAAGCGCGGCAAGATAACCGCGATGACGGGAGACGGCGTAAACGACGCGCCCTCCATAAAAACTGCCGATATCGGTATCGGCATGGGCATAACGGGAACGGACGTAACAAAGAACGTTGCCGATATGATTCTTGCGGACGACAACTTCGCAACAATCGTTTATGCCGTTGAAGAAGGCAGAAAAATTTATTCAAATATCAGAAAAGCAATCCAGTTCCTGCTCTCGTCCAACATGAGCGAGGTCATCACGATATTCACGGCGTCCGTGCTCGGCTTTACGATTCTCAAAGCTCCGCACCTGCTCTGGATAAACCTCATTACGGACTGCTTCCCCGCGCTTGCGCTCGGCGTTGAGCCCGGCGAAAAAGACGTCATGCAGCAGAAACCGCGTTCCAAAAACGAAGGCATTTTTGCCGGCGGACTCGGGTTTGACCTTGTATATCAGGGAATTCTCGTAACGCTTCTGACCCTTGTCGCATACTTTATCGGTTATGTGACGAGCGGAGGCGAGCTGACCTTTGCGGCATTGAGAAACGAAAACCTCTTTGCCGACGCGAAAATGTGCGGAATCACAATGGCGTTCCTCACAATGTCCATGGCGGAAATTTTCCATTCATACAACATGCGTTCGCAGAGACATTCAATCTTCACTCTCGGCACGCACAACTTCTTCCTCTTCGGCGCAATGATTGCGGCTCTGGC
This sequence comes from Clostridiales bacterium UBA4653, assembly GCA_002405565.1. GTDB lineage: Bacteria > Bacillota > Clostridia > Oscillospirales > CAG-272 > CAG-841. The sequence goes on along the minus strand of DHMB01000134.1, from coordinate 4,684 downwards.
GCTGACAACGGCTGTTATTGAAATTCCGTTCCTTGCAGACATGTTCGATTTTGTCAACCTTGACCTCGTTCATTATGCAATCGCGCTCGGTCTTTCCATCCTCGTGATACCGATAGTTGAGCTTGTCAAGCTCATTCAGAGAGCAGTTTCAAAGAAAAAAGCACAGTAAATAACGAAAAATTCCGTCCGGCTCTTTTGGGTCGGGCGGACTTTCGGATAAAGGAGAAAAAATGATACGCAAAGTTACACAGAATGACAGGGAGCTGTTTGTCACACTGTCGGAGGAGTTCTTTTCGTCCGACGCGGTTTACCGTTCAATCCCTGCGGAATTCCACGAAAAGAGCTTTGACGAGCTCATGCGCTCGGACGAATATATCGAAGCCTTCATTCTTGAACAGGACGGCGTCCCCGCCGGCTACGCGCTCATAGCAAAGACGTTCTCCCATGAGGCGGGCGGGACTGTCGTATGGATTGAAGAGCTTTATGTCCGCGAGCAGTACAGAGGGCACGGGCTCGGGAAGGCGTTTTTTGCCTATATGGACGAAAACTACCCTGCCGCGCGTCACCGTCTTGAAATCGAGCCGGATAACGTCCGCGCAAAAAAGCTGTATTCCTCTCTCGGCTATGAAGAGCTGCCTTATGCGCAGATGATAAAAGGAAATTGACGAAAAAGCTCCGCTCCGGCGGGGCTTTTTGAGTTAAGAGAGAAGAGAAGAGGTGCCGGCGGCGATTTTGAAGTGAAGAGAGAAGAGGAGCCGGCGGCGCATATGTAATTTTGTAAAAGAGGGGGCGGGAGGCGAAAAAACGTCTGTAATCCGGATATTTGCCCGCAAAGCGCCGATCGGGGCAAATAGTGATCAATATTTTATTGACTTAAATGAAATTGTGTGCTATCATATAAGTTACCGTAATACTTATTTCAGAATAAAATGCCGCAAGGCAGGAGGAACATAAAAATGAAAGTAGTGCTTTTGGCAGACGTAAGAGGTCAGGGAAAGAAGGATCAGGTCATCGACGTATCCGAAGGATACGCGCGCAATTTCCTTTTCCCGAAAAAGCTCGCCATGGTTGCCGATAACAAGGTCATGAACGAAATAAAGGGCAAAGAGGAGAAACGGCTCCGTCAGATAGAGCTTGAAAAAGCCGCCGCGCTTGAAACAAAGGCAAAGCTGGAGAGCGTTCAGGTCGTTATCAAGGTTGCCGCAGGCGAAGGCGACCGCCTTTACGGCGCCGTTACGGCAAAGGACGTTGCAGACGCGCTCCTCGCTCAGCACGGAATAGAAGTTGACAAGAGAAAAATATCGATGGACGCTATCAAGGCTTTCGGAAATTACGCTCCCGAAATCAAGCTCTTCCCGGAAATAACGGGTAAAATCAACGTAATCGTCACAAATTCCGGCAAATAAAAAACGGAGGTACAGGGCTTTGCCAGACATTCAGAAAACAAAACCCTTTTCGGTCGAGGCGGAGCAATCCGTTCTCGGCTCGGTGCTCATTGACCCCGAATGTATAACGGGGCTTATTGAAATAATTTCGGCGTCCGATTTTTATATTCCCGAGCACGGGGAAATATTTGACGCCATGTGCGAGCTTTTTAACAAAAACCGCAACATAGATATAGTCACGCTTATCAACATGCTGACGGAGCGCGGCGTTTACTCGGCTGAGGAATGTAAAAAATACGTCGGCGTTATTGCCGACGTTGTGCCTTCGGCGGCGAACGTGAAGGATTATGCCCGCATTGTCCATGACAAGGCAGTCCTCCGCGCACTCATCGACGCTTCCGAGGAGATAACCGAAAACGCTTATTCCGCGAGAGGCGAGGTCAAATATATTCTCGATGACGCGGAGCAGAAGATTTTCAATCTTTCAAGAACGTCCGATACAAAGGGCTTTGTTTCGATAAGAGAAGCGCTTGTCGACGCGTTCAATCAGCTGGACAAGGTCAGAAAAGATCCGGACGCGGCGGCGGGTATAAAAACGGGATATGAAGATCTGGACAGATGTATCGTCGGGCTGACGCCGGGCGATATGGTCATCATCGGCGCGCGCCCCGGTATGGGTAAGACTTCGTTTGCGATGAATATTGCGACGAATATCGCAAAGTCGACAAAGAAGACCGTCTGCGTGTTTTCTCTTGAAATGACAACGGCTCAGCTCGCTTCGAGAATACTTGCAAGCGAGGCGCTTGTCGACAGTTATTCAATGCGTTCGGGAAAGATTTCCGGCTCCGATTACGATCATCTCGCAAAGGCGGCGGCTGAGCTTTCGTCATGCGACATTCAGATCGACGATACGGCGGCAATAACCGTCACGCAGATAAAAGCAAAGCTCCGCAGAATGAAAAATCTCGGGCTCGTTATAATCGACTATCTGCAGCTCATGCAGGGCGATAAAAAGGCGGAAAACCGAGTGAACGAGGTCGGCGAGGTTTCAAGAGGACTGAAGCTCCTTGCAAAGGATCTTGCGGTGCCTGTCATATGCTGCGCACAGCTTTCGCGTCCCCCGAAAACAAACGAGAGCGCAAGACCGGGCCTTTCGGATCTGCGTGAATCGGGACAGATAGAGCAGGACGCGGATATCGTCATGTTCCTGCACGGCGATTATTCGAAAGCGGACGCACAGTCAAGCGAAGCAACGCTTATCATAGCGAAGAACCGTCACGGCTCGGCAGGCGATGTCAGACTCGGATGGATAGGCAAGTATACAAAATTCGTCACAGCCGCCGCGAGAGAAGACACGGACGGTAACTGAAAATGACATATATCGACAAGGTGACAGAGTCCGCGAGAAAGCGGCTTTCGGGCATAAGGGGGAAGATTGTCGTCGGTTTTTCCGGCGGCGCGGATTCGAGCGTGCTTATGACCGTCACGACGGCGCTCCTCGGCAAGGAAAACATAACGGCGGTTCATGTAAATCATATGCTCCGTGGCGACGACGCGGATTTTGATGAATCCTTCTGCCGGATGTTCTGCGAGGTTCGCGGAATAAAGTTTGTCTGCCGAAGGGTTGACGTTGCGGCGCTCAGCGGAGGAAAAGCTGTTGAGGAAACGGCGAGAAATGCGCGTTATGACGCGCTTCTGTCCGTCGCAAGGGAGACAAATTCCGAATATATTGCCCTTGCGCACACGGCAAGCGACAACATTGAAACCGTAATTTTCAATCTTTGCAGAGGTAGCGGCACGGCGGGGATGAGAGGAATTCCGTTCTCGAGACCGTGCGGAGAGGCAACGGTCATCCGTCCGCTCATCGACTGCACGCGAGCCGAGATTGAAGGCTTTGCCAAAGAAGCCGTGCTGACATTCGTCACTGACGAGACAAATTCCGACATTCATTACACAAGAAATTATATAAGGCATGAAATAGTGCCGAAGATAAAAGCGATTTTTCCTTCGGCGGAGAAGGCTGTCATCAACATGACGGACGCCGTTTCGCTTGATTACGACTTCATCTCCTCCGAGGCTGAAAAGCTGCTCGGAAAAGCCGAAAACGGAAAGCTCCCGCTTTCGGTTCTGAGGGAAAGTCATCCCGCGCTTATATTGCGGGCTGTTTCAAAGCTGTCTCCCGTAACGCTGAATTTTGTCCATCAGAATGAGATACTTGAAATGATAACGTCCGGCGGGGCGGGAAAAATATCCGTTCCGGAAGGTAAATATGCAATATGTGACGGAGAGTATTTCTTCTTTTCGGAAGGCCCGGACAATCCCCGTCCGGAATATGAGATGACGCTTTCCGAGGGGCTGAACTTTTCGGATTACGGCTTTTGCATAGCGGTGGGGGATGACGTCACAGCGCCCGAAGGGCAAGAGCTTATCGGCACGGGCTACGCACCGAAAAACGCCCTCCTGACGGCGAGAAGCCGCCGCTCATCGGATAAATACCGCTTCTGGAAAATGACCCGTACGCTGAAAAAAATGATCGGCGATTTCGATGAAAACGCAAAAAAATACCGTCCCGTAATCTGTGCGGACGGAAAGCCCATATGGCTGCCCGGTTTTCCGAGCGAGGAAATTCCGGGCGGAGAGAAGATAAAAATCAGATATTACAAAGCAAAATGAGGTGAGCAAAATGCAGAACGATTTTTCAAAAATTCTTGTAACGGAAGAGGAAATAGACAAAACAGTGCGCCGCATGGCAGACGAAATAAGCCATGATTACGAGGGCAAAAATCTTGTTCTTCTCGGCATACTGAAGGGCTCAGTCGTCTTTATGGGCGACCTTATGAAGCGCCTTTCAATCCCCGTGCAGATCGATTTTATGAAGGTCTCTTCTTACGGTGCCGGCACGGTTTCTTCCGGTCATGTTGACATAATTCTCGATATAAGAAGAAAGGATCTTGCAAACTGCGATATTCTTATAGTTGAGGACATAATCGACTCCGGCAGAACGCTATCCTATCTTGCAAAATATCTCCGCGATAAGGGCGCGAGAAGCGTCCGCACCTGCACAATGCTCGATAAGCCCTCGCGCAGAGAGGTTGAATTTGTGCCGGATTATGTCGGCAAGCAGATTCCCGATGAATTCGTCGTCGGCTACGGACTTGATTACGACGAAAAATACAGAGCGCTTCCTTATGTCGCAATTCTCAAAAGAGAAGTTTATGAAAAATAAAAAAATCCCCGCAGGAGCGGGGATTTTTTAGTGAAAAGGCGCACCTCTTTGAAACTTGTCAAGATAAATAGAC
>DHMB01000156.1:608-7638 GCA_002405565.1 Clostridiales bacterium UBA4653 | reverse complement strand
TTCTTCAAAAGAGCCTATTTATGCGATCGAGATGGATATAAAGACGATGACTCCCATCGGTAAAAAGGTACCGATAGTATACGGCGACAAAGAGAACCACGGCATAGACAACAAGGATATCTATGCCGACAAAAAAATCAGTCTGTGGCAAAAATATATCAATCTGTTTGTCGGAGACGGCGCGTTCATCGAGGGCGCATTTCTCAACAAAATAAACGGCAGATACTATTTTCAGTATGCCACTCCCGGCACGGAGTTTCCGACCTACGGCGATGCGGTTCTGATTTCAGACAGTCCGCTCGGTAAATTCGAATGGCAGAAGCACAATCCGTATTCCATTGTTCCGTCCGGATTCACCTGCGGAGCCGGTCACGGCAGCACATTCAGCGACAAATCCGGAAATCTTTGGCACGCCTCCACGGTCTGCGTGGGTGTCAACCATAATTTTGAACGCCGCCTCGGTCTTTGGCCTGCGGGAGTTGACAAAGACGGATTGCTGTTCTGCAACCAGTATTTTGCGGACTATCCGAAGAACATTCCGGACGGAAAATTTGACCCGCTGACTGTTGAGCCGAAATGGATGCTTTTGTCTTATCACAAGCCGGCATATGCGTCCTCAAGCCGCAGCGGATTTGACCCGCAGAACGCCTTTGACGAAAGCATAAAAAGCGCTTGGTCGGCAGACAGCGGCAACAACGGAGAATGGCTGAGCGTCGATCTCGGGAAAGAATATGATGTTGAAGCGGTACAGGTAAATTTTGCCGACTGCTTCACAAAAAAGAAGCGCGCCCAGATGAAAGAATACGGCGGAACATTCACTCAGGAGAGATATATCGAAGAAGAGCTTGTCCGCTATGAATACAGAATAGAATACAGTTCAAACGGCACTGATTGGATTCCTTACGGAGAAATTCAGACCACGGTTTTTCCGCACAAGCTCATCCCCTGCCCCGCAAAGGCGCGTTATATCCGCGCTGTTTTCGCAAGCGCCCCATACGGGCAGAATTTTTCGATATCAGGGCTCAGAGTGTTCGGCCTCGGCGACGGAGAAAAGCCCTCGGCGGTTTCAGGCGAAAAGGCCGAGAGAACAAGCGCCACCGAAGCAAGGCTCTCCTGGAACAGTCAAAACGATGCTATGGGATATTGCATCCGTCTCGGAATTGCTCCCGACAAGCTTTATAACAGCATTCTTTTGTATGGTCAAAATGACTATACAGTAACATTTTTAAACAAAGAAACAGAAAAGTATTATTTTGCAGTAGATTCGTTCAACGAAAACGGAATAACCAAAGGTTCGATAAACGAGTTTTGAGGAAACACTATGTTTGAAATTGATGAAATAAAAATAGAAAATTCAAAAAAGGATGTAGTCACCGACAACACTCAACCGGTACTGTCTTTTTCTCTCCGCTCCGACGAGGGCGGCTGTGAATTAAGCAGAGCGGTTGTTTGTGTCGGCGATATCAAAAAAGAAGTTACCGGGCAAACCGGCATTGTCCTTGACGGGCTTGAGCTCGAACCGTTCACAGAATACATGGTGAAATTAACAGCTTTCGACAACATGGGGCGCAGTGCTTCAAAAGAAGCGCACTTTTCGACAGGTCGGCTCTCTGTGCCATGGACTGCGAAGTGGATAACAGATAAAACCTATTCCTTTGCAAAGGATACCTCCCCCGCCCCGTTTACTTTTCGAAAAAACTTCTCCGTTAAAAAGCCGCTTAAACGGGCTTTTGTGACCGCGACGGCACTCGGCATCTATGAGCTGAACATAAACGGTGAAAAAGTCGGAAGCGAATACTTTGCGCCCGGATTTACAAGCTACAAGCACTCTCTGCAATATAATTTATACGATATCAGCGGTTTGCTTACCGCCGAAAACACACTCATTGCCGTTGTCGGCGGCGGATGGGCTGTCGGGCGGTTCACATATTCGAGCAAAAGCCGCATCACCTGCGACCGTCAGGCTTTCCTGATGGAGCTGTTTCTCGAATATAAAGACGGCTCGACAGAGAAGATAGTCACCGACGGCACATGGCAGGTCACAACACAAGGGAACTACCGTTTCGGCGATTTTTATGACGGCGAAACTTATGACGCAACGGTTGACCTCAACAAAATCAAGTGGTCAGATGCGGATATATATACGCCAAAGTTCAAGCCGCATCTTTCGGCGCAATACGGCTGCAAAGTCACCGCGCACGAAATACTGCAGCCGATAGATTCATTTCCTGCCAGAAACGGAAAAGAAACTGTTTACGATTTCGGGCAGAATTTTGCAGGAGCTGTGCGGCTGAAAATAAAAGGTAAGTACGGGCAAATCATAACGGTGCGTCACGCGGAGTTGCTGATAGGCGGCGACCTTTGCGTCAAATCTCTCCGTACCGCAAAAGCCACCGCAACATATGTCTGCGCCGACGGAGAGCAGGAATATTCGCCGAGGCTCACCTACATGGGCTTTCGGTATATCGGCATATCCGGGATCGGCCCCGAAAATATAACGGTTGAAGCCGTTGTTATCCACTCCGACTTCGAAGAAATCGGAAATTTTGAATGTTCAGACCCGCTCATCAATAAGCTTCAAAGCAACATTCGCTGGAGCGGAAAGTCAAACTTTGTCGATATTCCGACGGACTGTCCGCAGAGAGACGAACGGCAGGGCTGGACGGGCGACATTTCGGTCTTCGCCGACACGGCCTGCTACAATTTTGATATTTCGCGTTTTCTTGACAAATGGCTTGCCGATGTCAAATCGGAACAGGGCGTGGGCGGCGGAATACCCATGGTCGTTCCGAAGCACGGAAATGCCGCGCCGACAGTCGCCACCGCCTGCTGGGGCGACTGCTGCACGATAGTCCCCTACTGCGAATATCTCTCGCGCGGGGATATCGAAATGCTCAGGGAGCAATACCCGGTTATGAAGAAATTTCTCGGAGCCGTCAAATTCTGGGCGAGTCTTTCGGGCCCCGGAAAATATCGAAAGCATATCTGGAAATGGCTGTTCCAGTTCGGTGACTGGTGCGCTCCGGGCGAGGGAATAAAGGACTGGATGGGTAAGGGTAAGTGGGTCGCCACAGCTTACTACGCAAACTCCTGCGCCATCGTATCGGAAATAGCCTCGCTGCTTGGCAACAAAAACGACGCAAGATATTACAGAAAGCTAAAAGACGAAATATCTTTAGCATACCGAAAGACCTTTACCGACGGAAACGGAAAACTGAAAAGAGAATTTCAGACCGGATATGTCCTGCCGCTGCATTTCGGAATGGTGAACGGAGAAGAAAAGAAAAACATGGCGGCGAATCTCAACCGCCTTGTCATTGAAAATGATTATCACCTGAGCACCGGATTCACCGGCACGCCGTATCTGCTGTTTGCTCTCGCGGACAACGGATATATTGACACAGCCTACCGCCTGCTGCTTCAGGACACCTGTCCGTCATGGCTCTATTGCGTCAAGGCGGGCGCAACGACAACCTGGGAGCAGTGGGACGCGCTCAGACCGAACGGCAGCGTGAATATGGACAACCTCAACGGCAGCGATGTCGAGGGCGAAAACAGCATGGTCTCATTTAATCATTACGCCTACGGCGCGGTCGGCGCATTTCTCTACCGCAGAGTGCTCGGGCTTGAAGCAAATGCCGGCGGATATAAGAGCTTTACCGTAAAGCCGATTGTCGGCGGCGGGCTCACCAATGCAAAGGGTGAAACGAAAACGCCATACGGAAAGATAAAGATAGAATGGACAATAAGAGACGGCAATTTCGAAATAGAGATAGAAGTTCCCGTATCAACAAAATGCCGCCTTATCCTGCCGGATTCAAGCACATATTCGTTCTCAAGCGGGCGGCATACAGCAAGCTGCAGGATATAAAGAAAAGGTGACGCTTATGAGCAAAGTTCGCTATATCGCACTGACGGACATCATTATTCCGGACGGAAAAACATATACCGAAGTCGATGATGTTGAATCTGTTATCCGATTGATTCTCTACTCGGATGTCATTGATATCGAAGGAATAATCCCCTGCACCTCGGTTTTCAAAAAGAAAACTTCCGCAGCAGAGAAGGAATATATCCACTCACTGATCAATGCCTACAGCGCGGTAAAGCCGCACCTTGACATTCATTCCGACAGCTATCCGTCCGCCGAATATCTCCACAGCGTTGTCAAACAGGGCATACCGGTTTACGGCAAGCATCCCGGCAAGGGATTTACCGACAGCAGATATTCAGACAACGAGGGAGTTCAAAAAATAATTGAATCAGCCGACAGCAATGATCCCCGCCCGCTCTGGATAGGTCTGTGGGGCGGAGCCAACACACTGGCTCAAGCTGTCTGGCTTGTTTGGCAGACAAGAAGCGAGGAACAGTTCAATCTCTTTTTGTCCAAGCTTCGCATATACGGAATTTCAGACCAGGATGCGGCCTCGCGGTGGCTCAGAGAGAATTTCGGCGACAGACTGTTCTACATAGTATCGCCGTCAAAGGGTACGACAATCCGTTCCAATGTACGATATTTTGCAGATGCAGCGTGGACGGGTATCTCCTGCGATCATCAGATAAAATCAAATGAGTACGATTACTATAACCGTCACTTCAAGGGCGCAAGAGACGACCTTGTCACCGGGGAATGGCTGAAGAAAAACATATGTAAAGGCGAACTGGGGAAGCTTTATCCGCTCCCCTCTTACAGCATGGAGGGCGATACTCCCGCTTTTCTCGGTCTTATACCAAACGGATTGAATTTCCCGGAGCGTCCCGACTTCGGCGGCTGGGGCGGAAGATATGAAAAGAAGATACCACAGAAAAAGGCCGGCTTAAAAAAAGAACGATACCCTATCTGGACAGACACAGCAGATACTGTTATCGGCTGTGACAAAGAAACACACACCGGCACACAGGCAACAGTATGGCGATGGCGTGAAGCATTTCAGAATGATTTTGCCGCCCGTATGGAGTGGACTGTTACAGACAGCTTCAAAGATGCTTGTCATCCGCCGATTATCACAGCAGAAAAAACTGACATCTGTGTCCAAAGCGGAGAGTCGGTGACTCTGTCGGTAAATATAGATGACCCCGACGCAAACGGTTTTGACTTAAAATGGTTCTGCTACCCCGAAGCTGGAACTGCATCGACACAAATACAGCTGCCCGACGCTGTCGGTTCAACCGATTTGTGCTTTAATGCTCCCGATATCACAGGAGACAAAGCGACTTTTCATATCGTTGCAGAAGTCACTACACGCGGGAAGTACAGACTGACAAGATATTGCCGATTTATTCTGACGGTTAAGTCCGAATGATGTTATAAGGAACAAAACCGTTATCGGTTATAAATATCTTGATTTGTCTGACGCCGCCGGCATCACTGTTTCTGTCAGCGGCAGAGCACGCGGTAAACTTCGCCTGTTCACACAGATCGACAGCGATTGTATCGGAGAAATGGATATTCGCCCAAACACTCACCAAGCCAAGACACGGTTTCGCTTCGGTCTTGCCGAGTCGGCCTTGTATTTTCGTTTTGAAGGCTCCGGCAAATTGAATATGCTGAACTTCACTGTTACAACAAATAAGGAGGATAATTCGTGAGCAAAAATGCTTTTCCCGACGGCTTTCTCTGGGGAGCCGCGACAGCCGCACCGCAGATCGAGGGCGGATATAATTCGGACGGTCGAACGCCCAGCATATGGGATGCGGCTCCGAAAGAAAAAATAAAAAACGGCGACAACTGCCATGTCGCCTGCGACCATTATCACAGGTACAAGGAAGATGTCGCTCTGATGAAGGAGCTGGGGCTGAAATCATACAGATTTTCCGTATCATGGCCGAGGGTTATCTCCCAAGACGGCAAGGTCAACCCCAAGGGGCTTGAATTCTACAGCAATCTCGTTGATGAGCTCATAAAAAACGGTATCGAGCCGCTCGTGACGCTCTACCACTGGGATCTGCCGCTCTGGCAATACAAAAAGGGCGGCTGGCTGAAAAAAGATATTATAGACGACTTTGCTTTCTATGTAAAAACAGTTGTAGAGGCTCTGTCCGACAGAGTAACTTACTGGATAACCTTTAACGAGCCGTCCTGTTTTCTCATGAACGGCTATATGCAGGGAGTTCATGCGCCGTTCAAGCGCCGCTATCTTGCCCTGCCGAAGTTCACGAAGATATTCATGCTCACAAATCATCGGGCGGTCGAAACCATACGGAAACATGCGAAAAAGAAGCCGCTTATAGGTCTCTCTTTCGCGTCGGGCGCGTTTATCCCCAATGACGAATCGAACCCTCAGAGCATAGAGGAAGCTTATAACAAATCGTTCAATGTGACTATGGGCACGATGAACAACCGCTGGTGGATGGATCCAATTCTTCTGGGCAAACCCGTCACCGCATACGGAATTTACGCGACGCACAAAAAAGATATGCCCCGTTTTAAAACAGATTTTGATTTTCTTGCCGTCAACCACTATGAGGCATTCAATTATTCCGCCTGGGGCGGCGACAAAAGCATTGACAAATCAAAACTCAATACCACGTCGCTCGGCTGGGTAATAGACGGACGCTCGATTTACTGGACCTTGAAGTTCCTTTATCGCAGATACCGCCTGCCGATAATCATCACCGAAAACGGCATGGCAAACAACGACAGCATAACGGACGGAGAAGTCAGGGACGATGTGCGCATCGGTTTTATCAACGACTACCTTTCAAATGTCAGAAGAGCCATCGATGACGGAGTCAAGGTTTTCGGATATCAGCATTGGTCGCTTATGGACAACTTTGAGTGGGCGGAAGGCTACGAGCCGAGGTTCGGGCTCATATATGTCGATTATAAAACGCTCGGGCGCACACCTAAAATTTCCGCGTACTATTATAAAAAGATTATCGAAACAAACGGAGAGATAATACCATGAATCCGCTTTTTCCATTAAATGAATATATTCCCGACGGCGAAGCTCATGTTTTCGGCGACAGGGTATATCTATACGGCAGTCACGATGACGAAAACTCGGACAGATTCTGTGTGCAGGATTAC
>DHMB01000156.1:0-561 GCA_002405565.1 Clostridiales bacterium UBA4653 | reverse complement strand
GGATTACTCCGTCTGGTCGGCTCCCGTCTCAGACCTTTCATCTTGGAGCTGCAAAGAAAAAGCCTACCTGAAATCGCAGGATCCGAGAAGCCGCGGCGGTCGTCTTGTAGATTACTATGCACCTGATTGCGTAAGGGGAAATGACGGGAGATATTATCTCTACTATTTCGCCGCGGGGCCGAACACATCTGCGTTCGGTCCGATGTCCGTCGCCGTTTCGGAAAATCCGGACGGTCCGTTTGAATATCTCAGCGATATAAAATATAAAAACGGCTCTCCGGTTTTAAAGTTTCTTACAAACGACCCCGCAGTCATAAACGACAACGGCAGGATATGGCTATATTACGGCTGGGGGCTCGGCAGAGATTTCAGAAGTAAAGTGTTTTCCCCGCTCTACCGTTTTGTGCTCAGTAAACTGACCAACCGCTCGTATCGCGAGGTAAAGGAAACAAGCCCAAGCATACTTTCCTGCGCAGTTGTCGAACTTGAAAATGATATGTGCACGGTAAAGAGCGAACCGAAGGCGGTTCTTGACAGCAAAACTACGGCGGATAAATCGAG
>DHMB01000098.1:1038-23210 GCA_002405565.1 Clostridiales bacterium UBA4653 | reverse complement strand
CGGTAGAGGTTGGTGTGCAGCGGGTTTATGACATAGGTTGGCAGGCCGCAGTTAAGAAGAAACCCGAGGATGTTGTAGCTGTAGTGTCCGGTAGCCTCAAGCCCTACTTTTATTTTATCTTCCGGACGAGCACAGCGACGAATGGTCTGCAGAAGTGTGTCAAAGCCCTCCGCATTGTTTTGGATGGTGAATACATCTGCCAGGACTTCGCCTTCCGAGCTGAGAATGAAGCAGTCGTGCTTGTCTTTAGCCACATCAATACCCACGCAAATCATGATGATACCTCCGATATGTTTACTTGATGCTGGGTCCACAGGACGCTTTACTCTTGTAACCTTGTTCCACATAAACCGTCTGGCGGTATCTAACTGATTAACAATACCGTAAAGGACTGTGGTTGGAGCCTTTCTGGAACCGTCTTACGGTAGGAAGAATGAACCAATCCACAGCATCCCTTACAGTGTAGCATATGTCCTTGGAGAGGGACACTAAAAACTACTACTCTATAATACAAGGGAAGATTAAAATGCAGATGACTTTTCGCTGGTTCGGCGACACCAAGGATACGGTATCGCTCGAACAGATAAGGCAGATCCCCGGCGTCAAGGGCATTGTCCCCGCGCTGCACACACTGCCCGCAGGCGAAGTGTGGCCGCTTGATATGATCATGGACATGAAGCACGAAATCGAGGCGGCAGGTCTTACGATGGAGTGCATCGAGAGCGTCAACGTCCATGAGGATATCAAGCTCGGAAACGAAAATGCAGACAAATATATCGACAACTATATCGAATCAATACGCAATCTCGGCAAGGCGGGCGTCAGGGTGATATGCTACAACTTCATGCCCGTTTTCGACTGGACAAGAACCAATCTCAAATATAAAAACAAGGACGGGTCAACGTCGCTTGCAATGTTCTTCGAGGATCTGAAAACGCTCAATCCCGCAGAGGGAGACCTCAGCCTTCCCGGCTGGAACGACAGTTATACAAAAGCGGAGATCCGCTCGCTTATCGACGCTTATAAGGCTATCGGCGAGGAAGGCCTCTGGAACAATCTTGAACACTTCCTCAAAAAAGTAATCCCCGTAGCGGAGGAGGTCGGAATCAAGCTCGCAATCCATCCGGACGATCCGCCTTATCCGATTTTCGGACTTCCGAGAATAATCACCTGCGAGGAAAATCTGGACAGAATGTTCTCGCTTGTACCGTCGACAGCAAACGGGCTGACGCTTTGCACCGGCTCTCTCGGCTGTTCAAAGAAAAACGATATGGTCAAGCTCGCCGCAAAGTATGCCGCACAGGGCAGAATCCATTTTGCACATCTCCGCAACGTTCATATTGAAGATGACGGCTCGTTTGAGGAGTGCGGACATCGCACGGAGGGCGGCAGCATTGATATGTACGGCGTTGTAAAAGCGCTCGTTGAAAACGGCTTTGACGGCTACGTCCGTCCCGACCACGGCAGAAACATCTGGGGCGAGGACGGCAAGCCCGGCTACGGTCTTTATGACAGAGCCCTCGGCGCGGTTTATCTCGGCGGTCTGTTCGAGGCGGTTGAGAAGGACAGAAAATAAAGAAAATACGGAAAAAACGACGGAGCAATCCGTCGTTTTTGTTTTTGGGGAGATATTTGCCTCCCTCCTCGAGGGAGATTTGCAAGCGGTGCGGAGCACTCTTGCAGGCTTCGCCGAGAAGAGGGTGAGCTGTCGCGAAGCGACTGAAGGAGTTTTTTGATATGCTCCTTCCACCGCCAAAGCGGTTTCCCCTTCCTCAAAGAGGAAGGCTGAAAAGGAATACACAAACCAATAACTGAAGCTTCTTTTGATTGCTTTCTTTTCAAGCATAACAAAGCAAAAACAGAGATGAAAAATCACCTCTGTTTGCTTGTTATAAAATTTGTACAGACCAATAACTGAAGTTTTATTTGCCTGAATATCGATAAAGACGGTTGGTCGGGACGGGAGACCCGTCCCCTACGTTGCAATACCCATGTGCAGGCAATAAAATATTCGCTCAAAACAATAATTGAAGCTTCTTTTGATTGCTTTCTTTTCAAGCATAACAAAGCAAAAACAGAGATGAAAAATCACCTCTGTTTGCTTATTATAATATTTGCACAAAACAATAACTGAAGTTTCTTTTGCCTACTTTTCTTCTCAAAGAAAAGTAGGTCAGAGCATATCGGCGATATCGAAAATGAGCTTTTCGGTCTTTTCCCAGCCGAGGCAGGGGTCTGTGATGGATTTGCCGTAAATTCCTTCGCCGATCTTCTGTGCGCCGTCTTCGAGGTAGCTTTCAATCATAAGTCCCTTGACCATACTCTTGATTTCGGCGTTCTGACGGCAGGAGGAGAGAATTTCCTTTGAAATTCTTATCTGCTCAAGCCAGTGCTTGCCGGAGTTTGCGTGGTTTGTATCCACGATAACAGCCATATTTTTCAGGTCGTGCGCGGCATAATGCTCTGCGAGGAAAACGAGGTCTTCATAATGATAGTTGGGCTGGGATTCGCCATGCTTGTTGACATAGCCGCGGAGGATTGCGTGCGCATATTCGTTGCCCTTGCTTTCAACCTCCCAACCTCTGTATATGAACACGTGCGAATGCTGCGCCGCCGTTATCGAGTTGAGCATAACGGAAAGGTCGCCGCTTGTCGGGTTTTTCATGCCGACGGGAACGTCAAGACCGCTTGCGGTAAGTCTATGGAACTGGTTTTCGACGGAGCGCGCGCCGACGGCAACATAAGAGAGCAGATCGGAGAGGTAACGGTGGTTATCGGGATAGAGCATTTCGTCTGCCGTTGAAAGTCCCGTTTCCTTGAGAACTCTTGTGTGAAGCTCACGGATTGCAACTATACCCTTGAGAATATCGGGGTTTGCGGAGGGGTCGGGCTGATGAAGCATACCTTTGTAGCCGTCGCCGACGGTTCTCGGCTTGTTTGTATAAATTCTGGGGATAATGACTATCTTGTCCGCTACCTGATCGGCTACCTTTTTAAGTCTCGTGACGTAATCGAGCACGGGGGCTTCGCTGTCTGCCGAGCAGGGCCCGATTATGAGAAGAAACTTGTCGCTTTTGCCGGAGAAAACAGCCTTTATCTCCTCGTCTCTCTGCTCCTTGACCTTTATAAGCTCCTCCGGAACGGGGTACATCTCCTTGACTTCCTTCGGAATCGGTAACTTTCTCTTGAATTCCATATTCATAGTTTTTCTGCGTCCTTTCGTATATAAGAAAAATTATTTATCAAATAAAGCGCGGCGTGCCGTTGAGCACTTCATCATTTCGCGCATTGTTTCTCTGTCGCCCGTTTCAACGGCGGCTCTCATTTTGTTGAACTCTCTTTCAAATGCGTCCATTTCGCGGAGAAGAGCGTCACGGTTGAGAAGGAACAGCTCGCTCCACATTTCGTCGTTGATTTTCGCAATTCTTGTCAGATCTCTGAAGGAGTCGCCCGTGTAATCGCGCAGCTTGGGATTTTCGCCAGCCGTCATAAGCGAAACGGCAATGCAGTGCGTCAGCTGCGAGAGAAATGCAATCATTTCATCGTGAAGCTCCGGAGATATTTCGGAAATTCTTGTGAATCCGAGCTCCGCGCCGAGCGATTTGCAAAGCTCAATCGCCTCTCTTGAATTTTTCTCCGTCGGCGTGACGATGAAGTTTGCGCCGATGAAAACTCTGTCATCGCTGTATTCAACGCCAGACCTTTCGCGTCCCGCCATAGGATGCGCCGCAATGAACTCGACGTCCGGACGGAGGATTGACTGAATGTCATAAACGATACAGCCCTTGACGCCCGTCACGTCCGTTATGATTATGCCCGGGCGCATATATTGCTGATAATCCGTTATCCATTTTTTGAATGTGTGCGGATAGAGGGCAAAGACGATAATGTCCGCTTCGCCGACGAGTGCGGGATCGACCTCGGTCGTGCCGTATGCTATAATCTTGTTTTCAAGGGCATAATCGATTGTTTTCTGCGATATATCGATTGCCTTTATCTCGTAGCCCTTTTTGGTCAGCGCTTTTGCATAGCTTCCGCCGATGACGCCAAGCCCGACTATAAGTATTTTTGTGTTTTTGTTAATCTCCAATTATTTTCACCTCCGCACCGAGTGCCGAAAGTCTTTTGAAAAAGTCCGGAAAGCTCTTTTTTACGTCCTCCGCACCTTCTATTTCGCCACCGGTCAGCATAAGGAGCACAGTCATCGCCATGACTATCCGATGATCCTTGTGCGAGACGATTGCCGTCTTCGGCGGTATAAGCCCGCCGGAAAAGACCGTCAGCGCGTCCTCCGCAAGCGCCGTTTTAATGCCGAGCTTACAGAGCTCCTCCGCCATAGCGGAGCCTCTGTCGCTCTCTTTTGCCCGCAGGCGTGCCGTGCCCGTCAGGGTGACGCCATGCTTTGCCGCGCCGAGCGCCATAAGCGCAGGGGCAAGATCCGGGCAGTCTGTTATGTCAAGCGTCGGTTGACGGGAGCAGATTTCATCAAAATATTGCGAAAAGACCCGGTCTCCCTGAACGCTTTCGGAATTCAGCCCCGTGATTTTTATGTCGCTGCCGAGACGGTTCATCGCTTCAAAGAAAGCCGCGCCGGAGCAGTCGCCCTCGACTGTGTACTCGCATGGCTTATATCCTGCGCCGCCTTTGATTTTTATTTCGTCGCCTTCGATTTTTATCTCCGCTCCGAACGCCCGCATAACCTCTGCCGTTATCAGAAGATACGAGCGGCTTGCAACCTTTCCCGAAAGGATGATATTGCTGTCGCCGGGGAGGAGCGGGAGCGCCATCATAAGTCCGCTTGCGAACTGGCTCGAAACCTCCGCGCTGACGTTGTATGTCCCCGATTTCAGCCTGCCGCGGACGGAAACGGAGTCGTTCCCTTTCTCATATAAAAGCCCTTGCTCGCGGCATATTTTTTCATATTCCGAAAGCGGACGGGAAAGCAGCTTTTCCGTGCCGCAGAGGGTCGCTTTGCTTTCGGAAAGCAGGGCGATTGCAAGGAGAAAGCGCAATGTGCTTCCGCTTTCACCGCAGGGAAGAGTCCCGCTTGGCACAGCCGAAAGCGGGTCAAACCCGCTGACATATGCCGTATCGCCTTCAAAGCGTATTTTTGCGCCGAGTGCCGAAAGGCAGCTTGCCGTTGCCAGCGCATCGGCCGAAGGATACATTCCGTGCAGAACGCTTTCCCCATTTGCCAGCGCCGCGCATATCAGCGCCCGATGACAAAAGCTCTTTGAAGGAGGGGCGATAAGCGTCCCCGCCGCTGTTTTTTTACCTATATATACTCTCATTTTTCACCGTTTGCTCTTTTGATTATGAGATCGACCGCTTCCGTATAGCCGTCCGTTCCGTGACCGGATATTGTTGCAAAGCAGGCAAGGCGGACATAGCTCGTTTTGCGGAACTCCTCTCGGGCGTCGACGTCTGAAATATGAACCTCGACCGTCGGTATCGAGACGGCTTTCAGCGCGTCCAGAATTGCGATGCTTGTGTGCGTGTATGCGCCGGGATTTATGACGATTCCGTCAAACTTTTTATAAGCCTTCTGAATTTCCGTCACGATTTTTCCTTCGTAATTTGACTGAAACAGCCTGACCTTTACGCCCTTTGCCGCGCAATGGGCTTTTATTTTCTTTTCAAGCGAGGAAAACGTTTCCTTCCCGTAAATATCGGGCTCTCTTATGCCGAGCATATTTATGTTCGGCCCGTTTATAACGAGTATTTTCATTTTTGCCCCCTCCGTGTCATTATAAGCTCTGCGACCTCCTCCGCCGTTCCGTCGCCGTCAATGCGGCAGTCTGCCGCCGCAAGATATTTTCCGTATCGCTCCGAATATCGCTTTTCGATTTGCTCTCTGCTTTGCGAGAGGGGACGGTCGGGCGTGGCTGTCAGCTTTCCGACGCTTCTGTCTATGAAAAATATTGTTCCGTTCTTTTTCAGGTTCAGAATGTTTTCCGCGCGGAGAACGGCGCCGCCGCCCGTTGCGATGACGGACGAGTTTTTCTTTGATATCTCGGCGATGAGCTCGCTCTCTTTTCTGCGGAATTCCTCCTCGCCCTCGCCCGTTATGCAGTCTGCGGGGGTGAGCCCGAACATAGCGGAGAAGAGAACGTCGCAATCTATGAATTCCTTTCCCGTTTTCTCTGCAACAAGCCTGCCGACCGTTGTTTTTCCGCAGGACGGCATACCGACAAGCACGATATTTTCCTTTTCCGAGAGGAGCTTTTCATATATGCGCTCCGTCGTGCCCTCCGGGTATGTTCTGTCATAAAACAGCTCGGAAGCTCTGACAGCCTGCGATACGAGCATATAAAGTCCGCCGCAGGCGGGCGCGCCGCACATCCTTGCCCGGACGATGAATTCCGTTTTCAGAGGATTGAATATTGCGTCTGCCGCGCCGCAAAGACCTTTGAAATCCGCAGGATCGACGGCGCAGGCGGAAATGTTCGGAAACATTCCGAGCGGGGTTGTGTTTATTATGACGACCGGGGCAGAGGAATATTTCTCCTTTGCCTCGCCATAGCTTATCTCGCCCTCCTCCGGATGACGGCTGACCTTTGTCACGCTGCCCGCGCCAAGGCTTTCGCAGACGGCTTTTGCGGTTTTTGAGGTGCCGCCCGTACCGAGAATGAGAACGTCGCTGCCGCAGACGGGGATATTGTTCTTTATCAGAAGCTCCCGCATTCCGAAAAAGTCGGTGTTGTAACCGTAAAGCTTGCCGCCGCGGTTGACAACCGTGTTCACGGCGCCTATCGCCCTCGTCTCGTCGCTGACGTAATCCAGCATGGGAATGACGTCTGTTTTGTAAGGAATCGTTACGTTTACGCCGTCAAAATCACGCCTTGCCATAAAGCCCGCAAGCTCCTCGCGCGGCATTTCAAAATTTCTGTATTCCGTGTTTCCGAGAAGGGAATGTATTTCTCTTGAAAAGCTGTGTCCCAGCTTCTCGCCGACAAGACCCGTTTTCATCTTTCGCCTTCCTTTTTTATATCGGCAGTGACTTTCATATGCGGAAAATCCGTTCCGAAACGAACCGCCATAGCGTCGCAGACGGCGATCGCCGTCACAGCGTCGATGACGGGGCAAGCCCTGTGAATTATTGCGGGGTCGTGCCTGCCTGTTATTTTCAGCTTTGCGTTTTCGTTTTTTATAAAATCGATTGTGTCCTGCTCCTTGCCGATTGATGGCGTGGGCTTGACGGCGCAGGAGAAGACGACGGGTGTGCCTATCGATATGCCGCCGCATATGCCGCCGCAGTTGTTTGTTTTCGTAGTTACGCTGCCGTTATCTATTGTGTACCGGTCGTTTGCCTCGCTGCCGAGCATATCGCAGAAGCCGAATCCCGCCCCGAACGCTATTCCCTTTATTGCGGGAACGGAGAAAACGGCGTGTGATATTGTGCTTTCGAGACTGTCAAAGAAGGGCTCGCCGATTCCCGCCGGAAGCCCGAAAACCGCTGTTTCCGTCGCTCCGCCGATACTGTCCGCCTGCTCCTTTGCCGAAAGTATCTCTTTTTTCATATTCTCGCCCGCCTCGTCGCAGATGACGGGAAGCGTCTTTTTCTTGATTGCTTCTATCTCCGCTTTTATATCCGAAAAATGCCTGTCCTCCGCTTTTCCGATACGGAGAATGTGCGTGCCGACTGTAACGCCGCGCATTGCGAGAGCAAGCTCGCAGATTGCGCCCGCCACAACTATCGCCGCCGTTATCCTGCCGGAAAAATGCCCGCCGCCGCGGTAATCCTCAAAGCCGTGATACTTGCAGTATGCCGCATAGTCCGCGTGTGACGGACGGGCAAGGGAAGCCGTGCTTTTATAGTCCGCGCTGCGGGTGTCGGCGTTCGGGATGACTATGCAGAGCGGAGTGCCTGTCGAATAGCCGTCGTAACAGCCGCTGACAATGCGGAATTCGTCCTTTTCCTGTCTTTTTGTCGATATTTCGCCGCTCGGTCTGCGCCTTGCAAGTCTGCCTGAGATGAATTCTTCGTCAATCTTTATCCCGGGGGCAAGCCCGTCGATGACGGCGCCGATATATTCTCCGTGGCTCTCGCCGAATACCGTTACGCTGACGCTCTGTCCGAATGTGTTTTTCATTGTCCGCTCCTTTATATGAGAATTTCGGAGAGCCTTTCGGAAAGCTCCTCCGGCGTTGCTTTTCTTATTTCAAACGACCCTATCCTGTCCACAAATACAGCGCTTATCGTTTCTCCCTGCATTTTCTTATCGTGACAGACGGCGGAGATTATCTTCTCTCTGTCCGCTTTTATCTTTGTCGGAATTCCGAGCGACTTCATCACCTTTTCAATGCGCGGACGGACGTCTCCCGAGCACATACAGAGCATTCCGAGCGCGACGCATTCGCCATGATAAAGCTCTCCGAGACTTTCGATTCCGTGACCTATGGTATGCCCGAAATTGAGGATTTTCCGCAGTCCCGCTTCCTTTTCGTCCTTTGAAACGACGTCCGCCTTTATGCCGACGGCGCGCGCAATCATTTCTTCTATGTTGCGCTCGTCTATCCCGCCCTCGATCATCTCAAAAAGCTCGCCGCTTGACGTTGCCGCCATTTTCAGCGCCTCCGCCATTCCGCAGGCATACTGCCGACGGTCAAGAGTTTTCAGAACGTCGGGGTCGATTATGACAGCCTTCGGCTGATAGAACGTACCGATTATGTTTTTTATTCCGCAAAGGTCGATTGCCGTCTTTCCGCCGACGGAGGAGTCGACCTGCGAGAGGAGCGTTGTCGGAACGTTATAAAAATCTATCCCGCGCATATATGTCGAGGCGGCAAAGCCCGCAAGATCTCCGACGACCCCGCCCCCGACGGCTATAACCTTATCGCTCCTTGTAAATCCGAGCTCAAGCAGCTTTTCGCAGAGCGCTTTGTAGCTTTCGAAGTTCTTTGTTGCTTCTCCCTGCGGCAAAGTGACCGTTACGGCATTTTCCATTCCGTCCGCAACGGCTTTTGCATACCCTGCGGGAACTCCGTCATCCGTTACGACGAGGGTCTTTCCGCCCTGCGGAATATAGCTTCCGATATGAGAAAGCGCGCCCTTTTCGATTGTTATCGCATATGACCTTTCTCCGAGATTGACGTTGACCTGCATAATTCCTCCGTTTTGCTTCTTATCTGTAAATTCCGACGACCTTTAGCCTGTCGCAGTATTTGCGCAGACCTTCGAGCATTTTTTCTCCCGCCTCGGAGCGGAGCGCGCCCTCGGCTTCGAGATAGAAATAATAATTCCAGACGAGCTCTTTTCTCGGTCTTGAACGCAGCGTTCTCATGTTGAACCCCGCCTCGCCGATTACGCCCAGCGCGTCCGCAAGTGCGCCCGCCTCGTTTTTGACGGTGAACACAAGGGAAAAGCCGTCCGATTCCGAATATCCCGCCGAGGTATTTTCCGCTCTTGAAAATACTCCGAAGCGGGTTGTGTTTGCTCTGCTTTCGTTTATATTCTTTTGCAGAACGGAGAGCCCGTAAAGCTCTGCCGCCTCCGCGCAGCCGATCGCCGCAACGGTTTCATCGCCCATCTGCGACACCTCCAGCGCCGCGGACGAAGTGCTCTGCGCGGTTTCCGTTTCCCAGCCGTGGGACGATATGAACTTTGCGCATTGCGCCAGCGCCTGCGGATGACTTATAACCTTCTTTATTTTTTCGACGCTTGCGCCGCTCACCGCCATAAGCGACTGTTCGACGGCAACGTCATAAACAGCGTTTACGCAAAGCGAGCCGGAAAAGAGCATATCCGTCACCTGCCCGACCTCGCCCGCATAGCTGTTTTCAAGCGGGATGACGGCAAGCTCACATTCGCCGGACGATACCGAGTCATATGCTTCCTCAAAGCTGTTTTTTGCGACGGGCGTGCTGTCCGGGAAGAGCTTCTTTGCCGTAAAGAAGGCAAAGGCGCCCTCCTCGCCGCAATATGCAATCTTTTCGCCTTCAATCAGCCGCCGCTGATAAGCCTTGGACGCTTTCATTATGTCCTTCTGGAAGCCTATATAATACGGGCGGATGTCCTCCGGAACGAGAGCCGAGTTTTTCTTTATCAGCTCGTCCTCGCGGACGGGATCCTCAATCGGCAGTCCGCATTTGCGCTTGTAATCCGCAACGTCCTCCGAGGCACGCATTCTTTCCTCAAAGAGCTCCGCTATTTTTCGGTCTACTTCCGAAATTTTTTTCCTTGCAAGTGTCAGTTTATTTTCCATATATTATTTTACCTTTTTCCGAGTCCGTATTCCTTTGCCAGCTTTTCAAATGCGGGCAGCGAGTTTTTAATGACGCTCTCCGAAACGCAATATGCGATTCTGACATAGCCTCCGACGCCGAAGTCGCCCGAGGGCACGAGCAGAAGCTCGTATTTTTTCGCTTTTTCGCAGAATTCGTTTTCATCCTCCTCCGGCGATTTTACGAAGAGATAAAACGCTCCGTCCGGATATACGGCGTCAAAGCCGAGGGCGGTCAGTCTTTCATAAAGCAACGCGCGGTTTGAAGCGTAAACAGAAAGATCGGACGTTTTGCCTATGACCGACGGTATCATTTTCTGGAACAGCGACGGAGCGCAGACAAAGCCGAGCGCCCTTCCCGCGCCGCAGACGGCGGAGAAGATTCTGTCGCCATCCTCACATTCGGAGCAGACGCATATATAGCCTATGCGCTCTCCGGGAAGGGAAAGGGACTTGCTGAACGAATAACAGCTGATTGTATTTTTGATGAATTTCGCCGTGTACGGGGTTGTTTTTCCGTCGTAGACGAGCTCCCTGTACGGCTCGTCCGAGATGACGTATATCGGGTGACCGTATTCCTTCATCTTTTCATCGAGCAGGAGCGAAAGGGAGGAGAGAGTTTTCTCCGTCAGTATTGCGCCCGAGGGGTTTGAAGGGGAATTTATTATCAGCGCCTTGGTGTTTTCGTTTATTCTCTTTTTCAGCGCTTCAAAATCAATCTGAAAGTCCTTCGGCGGAGGACATACAACGACTTTTGCCCCCGCTTTCTCGGCAAACACGCGATATTCCGGGAAGAACGGCGCAAAAACTATAACCTCGTCCCCCTCGCAGACAAGCGCTCCGAGAGAGATTGTCAGCGCCGCCGCCGCGCCGACCGTAAGATATATGCGGCTCGCCGTTTCGCTTGCGCCATAGGTTTTGTTCAGATATTCCGCAATTGATTTGCGGACGTTCATATCGCCTGCCGCGGAGGTATAGCAATGAAGATCGCCGCCTTCGGAAATAAGCTTTATAAGCGTTTTATCAACAATCTCCGGTGCGGGAACGCTCGGATTGCCTATGCTGAAATCAAAAACGTTTTCCTCCCCGATCTCGCTTTTTCTCTTCTTGCCGTATTCAAAAAGCTGACGTATCACAGAGCTGCGGTTTCCCAGCTCAATCATTTTTTCGGGCAACATTATCCCCACTTCCTTTCAGAAAATAAAAATACCGCAAAAGCCATTGCATAAGAGGCTCTGCGGTACGAAATAAAGATACCGCAAAGCTCGCCCTGCGAGCTCTGCGGCAAAACAAAGTATTCATTCAAAATACAAAGCTATGCGGCTTTTATTGCTCACGGGCGGACGACGTAAAGTAATAATAATAGTTAAATCGCATAGCAAAATAATAGCGCTTCATATTACCATCGTCCTCCTTACGGCAAAATTTTTTCTTGATGATGTTGTATTATACACTCAAAATCGCCGCAAGTCAATCTTTTTTTGAAAAAATATTGAAGAATTTCTGTAAAAAAGGATTATTTTCTGAAGGGAACGTCGTCATAGCGACCGTTTTCCATCTTGCAGCAATCAAAATATGCGCGAGTCCATGCAAAATGCCCCTGCCCGTCATCAACCGTGACGCGGCAATAGCGATCGTAAAGTCCGGAGCATTTGAATACCGCCTCGGTTATCAGATCGCCCTTTTTTTCGCCTGTGCAAACGCCTGCGCGCCTGCCGTAGGTTGTGAGAGCAATTCTTGCCGCGGGCGACGTTTTTATATGAAGCTCCTCGCCCTCTGTCCACATTTCATATATTTCGGGGCCGGACGAAGCATAAAAATCGCCGTTTTCAAGCGCCTTCATTATCGCCGAATATTCGAGCTTCGGAGCCTTTATCATTATAAAGCCGCCGAGAGAATCGAATTTCGGGCTGTCGGGCGGGAAATTATTGTGGTTGTCGTCCGAGGCGATGCAATATATCTTCTTTCCTCTGCGGCAGAGCTCGTCATAAGCGTGATCGTTTATTTCGTTATAGCCCTCCGTCCAGCAACCGTAGTTGAGGATTTCCATTGCGAAAATGCCTTCGATATTTCTGTATTCGTCCAGATCCTGTTCAGACCATGTCGGGTGACAGAGGCTTGCAAGGAAGCCCTCGGAACAGGTCTGCGCGATCGTCTCGTTTATGTTTTTATAGCTGCGGACATAGTCCGGCGTGCCGGAATATTTCTGCTTTTCGCGCAGGTCTGCGTGGCGATCCGATATCTGGTTTGCGTTATAGCAGGGGAGGACGTCGTTGTGCGGATCCTTTGCATAGAAGCAGATATGGACGAGCGGGGTGTGACTGTACGAACGGTCGCCTCTCTCGTCAAAAATGTCATATTCATAGCCTGTTATGGGCATAAAGCCGTCGTCCGCAAGGTCGGAATGGTCGATGAGGACGTTATGATCCGTAAACGCGACAATCGAATATCCCGCGTTTTTATAAAGCTCCTTTATCTGTTCGACTGTGAGCTTGCCGTCGGAAAGGGTGCTGTGGCAATGCATATTTGCCTTGAAGAATGAGCCTTCCGGCGGGAGGAGATAATTTTTCATATGTATATACCTCGCATAAGTCCGTCCTCCCCGAAAGGTTCGGGAAGGACGTTTTTTGTTTATTTCTTTTCAGCGTTTCCTCTGACTCTGTCGACAAGGTTATGTATTCTTGTGACGGGGTTGAGCAGCTCGCTTATGGTCTGATCCTTGTTTATGGTGTCTATGAGGTAAGCGACGTATTTGCAGAGGCTGACTTCCGTATACCACGGGCGATCGATGATTTCCTGCGTTCTGTAATTTAAGTTGGTTGTGAAAATTCTTGTGATTATGCCCTCTTCATAGGCACGGTCAAGATTGTCGCAACCGTTGCAGAAAAGGCCGAACGTCGCAAACATGAAAATTCTTCTTGCGCCGCGGTTTTTCAGCTCTCTCGCAACGTCGATTGCGGAGTCGCCGGAGGAAATCATATCGTCGATTATGATAACGTCGCGCCCTTCGACGCTGTTGCCGAGGTATTCGTGCGCCTCGATGGGGTTTCTGCCGTTGATGACAACGGTATAGTTGCGACGTTTATAAAACATTCCCAGCTCCAGCCCGAGCACGGAGGAGCAGTACATACCTCTGCCCATCGCGCCCTCGTCGGGGGAGATGATCATAAGCTGTTTGGGATCGAAGGTTATATCGGGGAATTCACGCACAAGGGCTTTGAGCATCTGATATGTCGTTCTGACGTTGTCAAAGCCGTTGTTCGGGATTGCGTTCTGAACGCGGGGGTCGTGTGCGTCAAAGGTCAGTATGTTTGAAACGCCCATCGAAACGAGCTCCTGAAGCGCCATGGCGCAGTCGAGCGATTCGCGCGCGTTTCTTTTGTGCTGTCTGCCCTCGTAGAGCATCGGCATAATGACAGATACTCTGCGGGATTTTTTCTCGTTTGCGCAGATTATGCGCTTGAGATCCTGAAAATGGTCGTCGGGGCTCATAGGCACCGTCATTCCGTACATATTGTATGTCACGCCGTAATTGAACGGGTCGACATATATAAACGTATCGTGACCGCGCAGCGAAGCATTTATTATCCCCTTTGCCTCGCCCGTGCCGAAACGCGGACAATCCGCTTCGACAAGGTATGTGTCTTTTTCGCCCTTGCGCCATTGGCAGAGATATTCGTCCACACGACGGACAAACTTATCGCAGCCCTTCATTCCTATGACGCTGAGTTCTCCGAAATATTCCTTCATTGTTCAATTCCCTCCGTTATGAGTCTTTCGCGTTTATCAAAGATTGAATGCAACTTCTATTTCCTTTACCTCGTCATCGCTGATCTTGACGATCTTTCCGCCGATCGCGGCAACCTCAACGAGCGACTTTGCGCTGTATTCCATAACTTCAAGGCGGTCAAAGGCGTTGAGAAGGCTTGTGCCTGCGGCGATGATGCAGTCGTTTTCTATTATGACGACGGGATTCTTTATCGAGATTTCCTTCGCCAGAAGGTCGGGCTGCATAAAGGAAGAACCGAAAGGATATTTGCGGACGGTCTTGAGAGCGATATAGCTTTCCGGAATGAGACGCGCGTCAAACTCGGCGTCCGTTACGGCAAAGCCCATAATATACGGCGGGTGCGCCATAATAACTGTCTTTATCGCGGGGTCGTTCTTGTAAATCTTCTCGTGAAGCAGGATCGAGCGGGATGGCGTCTTGCCAGCCTCGCACTGACCCTCCTTGTTTATGAGAACGAGATCCTCGGGCTCAAGATATTTTCTGTCCTTCGCATAGGGCGTGATGATTATCGAGCCGTCGGAGAGCTTGCAGGAGAACGTGCCCTGACCGCTTGTGAAGAGCTGGTTGCCGTATGCGCGGTGAATAAGGTCGCACATATCGCGGCGGATCTGAAGCTCCTCGCTTGAATGTTCCGTCGGACGGAAGGTGTCAAGCACGGGCTGGGTCTTCATCTTGTAAAGGTTCATATGTCTTTCGGAGAGAGTGTGCATCTCGCCGCCGAGGGTTGACGCGTTTATCTGGACTCTTGCGCAGTAGTCAAGAGTTTCGAAGTTCATAAAAGCGGAGAAGAGGTCGTGCGCACCGATAACAACGCCGTGATTTTCGAGCATAACCGTGTTTATGCCCTTTTCAAATTCCGCGGAGATGTTGTCTCCGAGCTTGCTGCTGCCGGGGAGGGCATAAGGCGCCATTGTTATGTTTCCGCAGAGGAAGCGTGCGTCGGGGATGATCGAAGTATCGGGGATTTCTCTTGCAATGCTGAATGCAACGAGAGCCGGTGGATGAGCGTGAAGCACGGCGCCGAGGTCGGGGCGTTTCTTATAGATTGCAAGATGGAAAGGATACTCAACGGAAGGGCGGTGAATACCGATGATTGTCCCGTCCGGACGTATCTGCATGATGTCCTCGCGACGGAGGTTACCCTTGTCGATACCCGAGGGGCTTATCCAGACGACGCCGTCCGAATCCTTGATTGAAAGGTTGCCGCCTGTCGTCGTCGTCATGCCGTAGTAATAAAGGCGGTTCATAATCATGACGATCTGATCGGCGGGATGAAGCATTGAGAAGTTCATTTTTATATCTCCTTTGGTTAAAATTAAACCGTTACGGTAACTTTTTTGAGCACTTCGGAAGCGTCGGGGTCGATACCGCGCACCTCGGTGAGCTTCAGGGCAAGAAGCTGAAGCGTTATTGCACAGCAGAAGGCTGTCACAGCGTCCGGATATTTATAATCGGATGAGGGAACTGTGAGCACTGTGGCTCCGCCGAAGTCGTCCTTTTTGTCCGTTATGACGATAACCTCTCCGCCGACGGAAAGCAACTCGCGGCAGATCTCTTTTTCATCGTCATACGTTTTGCCGTCGCAGGCGAGGATGATTGCAAGGTCGCCTTTGCCGATCTGCGCCTTCGGGCCGTGATGGAAGTCCGAAACGGCATATCCGCGCATTTTTATCTTGTTTGTTTCAAGAATTTTCAGTGCGCCTTCGAGCGCGATGGGGTAAAGCAGACCTCTGCCGAGTATCGAGGCAGCCGAAAGATCCTTGTATTTTTCTGCGATCGGTTCAAGCGCGGCGGGCATATCGGAGAGCACCTTTTCCGTAATTTCCGGAAGCGTTCCGAGGGCTTTTTCAAGCGACTCGTCGCCGCCCCATTCAGCCGCAAGCACCGCCATTATGTAAAGCTGCGAGGTAAACGTTTTCGTTGCCGCAATGCTTGTTTCGGGGCCTGCATTGCAGAAGAGCGAAAAGTCAACAGCCTTTGCAAGGGGAGAGCCTTCGTTGTTTGTGACAGACGCCGTCAGCGCGCCGTGTCTCTTTGCGTCCTCGATGACAAGGAACACGTCCTCCGCCATACCGGACTGCGAAACTCCGATGACAAGATGACCGGAATAATCGATATCCGCTCCGTATCTCGATACGGCGGAGGGAGTTGCGAGACCGCAGGGAATACCCGCCGCTATCGCAAGCAGATACTGTCCGTAGATTGCGGCGTGATCCGAAGTGCCTCTTGCGGCGATCGTCACGTTTCTGATTCCTCTTTTTTTCGCCTCGGCAACGAGAGCTTTTATCTTCTCTGCATTTGCCGCGCCGACGCCCGCAAGAACCTCGGGCTGCTGGCGTATTTCTTTTTCAAGATTTATCATTTTTATCTTCTTCCTTTATATATTTGTCACACCGGAATTCCGGCGCGACATTGCTTTCGTAGTAATCTTTGAGCGTTGCCATTGAAAACTGCCGCTCGTTCTTTTCGTCTCCCGTCCCGTGAACGGCGCATAGCTCGTCCGAATATTCGCAGAGCTGATATATCGTATAGCCCTTGTGCATACCGTTGAAATGGCAGACCGTCGGGATGATTTTCGGATTGCGGACGGTGACCCCGCCCTTTCCTTTGACTATCTCCGCCGTCAGTATTCCGCCGAGCATCTGCGCTCCGTAGCGCATGTTTGAAAGGAAATTTCCGAGCGAATAAACGCAGAGCGTCCGCCCTCCGTCGCTTCTTTCAATCCATTCCGTTCTTTGCAGAACGTGCGGGTGCGTGCCGATGATGACGTCCGCTCCGCAGTCTGCAATGTACCGTGCGTATTCCTCCTGCTTTTCGCTCGTCGGAAAAACGCTCATTGCTTTGCCTGAATCGAATTCGTCCCCGAAATGAACGCAGACGATGACGGCGTCCGCCTTTTCCTTTGCCCTTTTTATCAGCTTTTCGCAGAGGGAAAACGACAGGCGCGGAATATCGCTCTGCCCGTCGCAGTTGGTTGAATAGGTCATCTGCACAAAGGCGAGCTTTACACCTTTTCTCTCAATTACGGCAATGCTGTCCCTGTCATAGCCTATGACGGCTTCAGCCCTTCCGGCGATATAGTCCCTTGTAAACCGCAGACCGTCGTCACCTCTGTCAAGCATATGATTGTTTGCAATGCCGATGACGTCAAAGCCGACGGAAACGAGGTTGTCCGCAATTTCGCAGGGCGTGCAGAAATGGGGATAGCCAGAAAAGCCGCTCGTTCCGAGGGGCGTTTCCTGATTTATATATGCGACGTCGGCAGAGGAAATTATCTGCGAGACTTTTCCGTATATCGGGGAAAAATCATAGCCGGAGTCCGTTTTTGCGTCACGGAAAATGCTTGAATGAATGAGGTTGTCGCCTGCGGCGGCGATTGTTACGACTGTTTCCCCCGCTCCCGCCTGCGGCGGAAGCCCGAGCGCAAGCAGGAGCAGGAGAGCAATAATTTTTTTCAATTCCGTAAATATCCTTACAAGTTATTTACGGATATTTTGCGCATTATCTCTTCGACAATACTTCTTTTTCGTATTTTTCTATCTCTTCAAACCACTTTGCGCCCTTGGGCAGACCGCATCTTTCGCAATATTCGTCCCATACTGCGCCGAAGGGGAAGGTTTTCAGCTCCTCGTGCATAACCATAAGCTCCGTGAAGCGACATTCGTCCTGAAGAGCTTTGAGGGTCGCGTGCGGAGTGCAGAGAGCGGAAAGGAGTGCCTTCTGCCAGCTGCGGAAGCCGACAACCCAGGCGGAAACGCGGTTTATGCTTGCGTCAAAATAGTCGAGCGCCATATAAACTCTGTCCAGAGCGTCGCAACGGACGATCTCCTTTGCCATTTCCTTCGTCTCGTCGTCAAAGGTGAGAACGTGGTCGGAGTCCCAGCGGATGCCTCTTGTGATATGGAGAGCAATCTCCGGGAAGAAGCAGAGCAGGGCGGGAATTTTGTCGGAAACGACTTCCGTCGGATGATAGTGACCGTTGTCCATAAGGGGCAGGCAACCGTCGTGCATGGCGGCGAAAGAAAGAGTAAACTCGGCAGAGCCCGCCGTATACGCTTCAACGCCTATGCCGAATACCTTTGATTCAACGCAGGGTTTAACGAGGTTTTTATCAAACGGCTCGGAGAGGATTTCTTCGATCGACTGTTTATATCTCATTCTCGGGCCCATTCTGTCCGCGGGAACGTCCTTGAAGCCGTCGCCCGATCCATATGTTCATAACGCAGGGAACGCCCGTTTCCTTTGCGAAATATTCCGAAATTCTTATGCAGGCTTTGCCGTGCTCAACCCAGAACTTTCTGACTTCCTCGTCCGGACTTGTGAGCGTCAGCCCGTTCTTTGCCATCGGATGAGAGAAGAAGGTGGGGTTGAAGTCGATTCCCATACCTCTTTCCTTTGCAAAGTCGACCCATTTTTTGAAATGCTTCGGCTCGATTTTGTCTCTGTCAACAAATTCTCCCGGCTCAAAGATTGCATAGCATGCGTGAAGATTGAGCTTTTTCTTTCCGGGACAGAGCGACATTGCCTTGTCCATATCAGCCATAAGCTGCTTAGGAGTTCTTGCCTTGCCGGGATAGTTTCCCGTCGTCTGAATGCCGCCTGTGAGCGGGCCGTCGTGGTCAAAGCCGGTGACGTCGTCGCCCTGCCAGCAGTGCAGGGAAACGGGGATGTTTTTCAGTTTTTCGATAGCCGCCTCGGTGTCGACGCCTACCTGTGCGTATTGAGCTTTCGCAAGCTCGTATGCCGTATTTGCCATATATCTTCTCCTTTTCGGATTTTATTTTCAAACAAGTTTGCAGAAGCGCTCGTAAGCCTCGTCCCACATTGCTTCTTCTGCCGCGATGGGATAATATTCGCCCATTTCTGTTGAGCGGGCGATAACCTCTCTCGCCTCGGAAAGGTCGCGCAGCTCACCCATGGCGATAGCCTGTGCCGCAATGTTGCCCATTGCCGTCGCTTCGACAGGGCCCGTATAAACGGGGCGCTTGCAAGCCGTCGCCGCAAATTTTGAGAGCATTTTCTCTTTCGTTCCGCCGCCGACGATGTTTATTGCGGGGAGCTTCTCGCCGCACATCTCGTCGATTCTGTCAATGACCCAGCGATAGCGCAGGGCGATACTGTCAAATATGCAACGGACGATCTCGCCCATAGTCTCGGGCGTGCCCTGACCGGTCTTCTGGCAATATTCTCTGATTCTCTGCGGAATGTTTCCGGGAACGCCGAGCACAGGCTCGTCGGGGTTGACGAGGAAGCGGAGAGGCTTTGCGGAAAGAGCCATATCGGAGAGCTCGTCATAGCTGTATTTTTTGCCCTCTCTTGCCCATTGACGGCGGGATTCCTGTTCAAGCCAGAGACCCGTTATGTTCTTTGAGAAACGGATTGTGCCGCCGTAGCCGCCCTCGTTTGTAAAGTTGTATTCGTTTGATTTTTCGCTGATTACGGGCTGCTTTGTTTCCGTACCCATAATAGACCACGTTCCCGAGCTTATGAAGATGAATTTTTCGCCCTTTGCGGGAACCGCAACGACGGCAGAGCCCGTATCGTGCGCCGCAACGGAGATGACCTTCGGGTCGATTCCGCCGACTTCTTCTTTAACCTGAGAAAGGAGCGAGCCGCAGGGCGTGCCGGGCATAACGACGTTGCGGAAGATGTTTTCCGGCAAGCCGTAACGCTTTATCAGATCCCATGCCCAGTCGCGCGCGCCGGCGTCAAGAAGCTGACCGGTTGACGCTATTGTATATTCCGTCTGCTTGTTTCCCGTGAGGAAATAGTTGAGCAGATCGGGGATGAAGAGCATATCCTTTGCGATTGAAAGGAGCTCCGGAGTATCTTTTTTGATTGCGAGAAGCTGGAAAAGACTGTTGAAATCAATCGTCTGTATGCCTGTTCTCGCATAGAGCTCATCGCGCGGGACGAACTTATATGAATATTCAGCCATGCCGAGGTTGCGCTCGTCTCTGTAATGAGTGGGGTTGCCGAGAAGATGACCCTTTGAATCGAGCAGACCGAAGTCGACTCCCCAGGTATCAATGCCCATAGAGGCAATATCCTTGTCGTCCGAAAGGGCGCACTGACGCATGGATTCTTTTATTTCAAAGAAAATGCGGAGAATGTCCCAGTTGAACATTCCGGCGTTTATGACGGGGTCGTTCGAAAAACGGTGATTTTCGCGAAGCTCGATTTTTTCTCCGTCAAAAGAGCCGACTATACCTCGCCCGCTCGAAGCGCCGAGGTCTATGGCAAGCATTTTGAGTTTTTTCATAGGTTTTTCCTTTCGTATGTTTATTCTCGCTGAAATTTTTTGTTGTTTGGATGTGCGGGCGCAGGCGTCGCCGAGACTGGTGGATATGCCGGGTAAGGATTCGTTTTTTAAGGCTCTCCTGCAGGGAGAGCTCCCGACTGAGTCGGGTGAGAGGGTTTTACGCTCCCTTTGCGTATTTCCGCCCACTCCCGTCTCGGCGACGCCTGCAAACGCTTGCGCATTTGCATATCCCTCTCCGACGCACTTCGTGCGCCACCTCCCTCGTCGGGAGAGGCCGAAAAAAGGAACGCACAAAACAATTATTGAAGCTTCTTTTGCCTGCTTTTCTTCTCGGAAATGAACAGTGATTGTGGTTTTTGACACATTTGCGTCTGCGCAGGCATTAAAAACTTTGCATATCGTCTCCGATTGTTGAAGCCGCTTTTGCTTTTTTGCAGGCACTGTTTTTGTAGTTATCAAAAAATCTGCATATCATTCCCGATAACTGAAGCTTCTTTTGCCTACTTTTCTTCCCGAAGAAAAGTAGGTTATTTCAGTTCTGCTATTGTCACGCCGGTGTCGCCCTCGCCCCAGTTGCCAATGCGGAAATTCGCAATGCGCTTGTCGGAGCGGAGAAATGCCTGAACGGCTTTGCGGAGGGCTCCTGTGCCCTTTCCGTGTATAATGCGTATTTCGTGCACGCCCGCACGCTTTGCATCGTCGACATATTTGTCAAGCGCAAGCTCGGCGTCGTCTCCGTACATTCCGCGAAGGTCAATCTCCGGAGAGAACGTCGCGGAGGTGCCGACGGCGGCTTTTGTTCCGCCCTTGGGTTTCTTTTCGGCGCGCTCGTCGAACATAAGATTTTTGATTTTGGTTTTCATTATCGCAGAGCCGACTCTGACAGCGATATTTCCTGCGGTATCAGGCTCGGAAACGACTTCTCCGTGTTGCCCGACGCTGACTATTATGACTTTGTCTCCCGGAACCGGGTCGCGGGGGAGAACATATCCTTCCGCCGTCCTTTCGACGACGGGGTTGAGCGTGTCCTCGTTTTCGCGCAGCTTTTTGCGTATCTCTGCGCGCGCTTTGTCCATTTCCTCGCGCAGATTGGGCTTTTCCTTTGCCTTCGCAACCTTATCCATCTGCTCGAATATGAACGCGCTCGAAGCCTTTGCGCTTTCGACGGTGCGCACGGCGGTTGCGCGGGCTTTTTCAAGCTCTTTTTCCGCCTGACGACGGAGAGCGTCCGTCTGCTCGGCTGTTTCAAGTCGTTCTTTTTTTGCTTCGGCGAGGAGCTTTTCGGCTTCCGACTTTGCTTTTTCCGCTTCTATTCTTGTTTTTTCAAGCTGTTCGATTACGTTTTCAAAACGCTTGTCCTCGCCGGAAACGTATCGCTGAGCACGGTCGATAATGCTCTTTGATATGCCCAACCGCTCCGAGATTGCGAAAGCGTTTGACCGTCCCGGCGCGCCGATTATCAGCCGATACGTCGGGCGGAGGGTTTTCACGTCAAATTCGCATGAAGCGTTGCAGACGCCGTCCGTTTCAATGGCGAAGGATTTCAGCTCCGCATAATGCGTCGTTGCGGCGCAGAGCGCACCGCTCTCCCTGACGGCTTCAAGTATCGAAACGGCGAGAGCCGCACCTTCGACAGGGTCTGTCCCCGCTCCCAGCTCGTCCAGAAGCACGAGCGTTTTCGGGCTGATCTTTGAGAGAATGTCAACAATGTTCACCATGTGCGCAGAGAAGGTCGAAAGCGACTGCTCAATGCTCTGCTCATCGCCTATATCGGCGAGAACATCGGAAAAGACGCACATCGTTGAGCTCTGCGACGCGGGGATATGAAGTCCCGCACCCGCCATCAGCGAGAAAAGACCGATTGTTTTCAGCGCGACGGTTTTGCCGCCGGTGTTCG
>DHMB01000098.1:0-979 GCA_002405565.1 Clostridiales bacterium UBA4653 | reverse complement strand
CCGGTGATGACGAGGGTATCAAATTTTTTGCCGAGGGAAACGTTTATCGGCACGACCTTTTCCGTCCGGAGAAGGGGATGACGTCCCTCGAATATTTCAAGCTCGCATTTATCCGAAATTATCGGCGCCGAAGCCTCCATTTTCAGCGAGAGCTGACTTTTGGCAAAGGCAAAGGCGAGCAGGGTGATGTTTTCGTAGTTTGTTATTATTCCGCCTGCGGCGGCAGACGCGTCGGCTGAAAGCTCGGCGAGAATCCGCTCGATCTCGTCCCGCTCTTTTGTTTCAAGCACGCGGAGATTGTTGTTCGCCTCAACAACGGAAAGCGGCTCGACAAAGAGTGTCGCGCCCGAAGCCGATGTATCGTGAACAAGACCTTTGATCTCATTCTTGCTCTCCGCGCGTACGGGAATGACGTATCTTCCGTCACGCATTGTAACAATCTGCTCCTGAAGGTGCTTTGAATACTCGGGGCTTGTGATATACTTTTGCAGAATCTCGCGGACGCGGGAATTTTCAATTCTTATATGGCGACGGATGTCTGCCAGCTTTTCGCTTGCGGCGTCGCTTATCATGTCCTCGCTCTGGATACATCTTGATATTTTTTCTTCAAGATACTTGTTCGGAACAAGGCGGGAAAAATATTCTGTCAGAGCGTTTTCTTCGCTATGAGAAAGGTTTGCATAGTCGCGAAGACCTCTCGCCGCGCGAAGCACCGAGCCGATGTCAAGAAGCTCTCTTGTTGAGAGAACGGCGCCTTTGTCGGCTCTTTCAAGGGAGTCTGTTACGTCCGCTATGCCGTAAAACGGGGGCATGCCCTTGAGCGCCTGCATTGCCTTTGCCGCGTCTGTTTCCGCAAGGAGAGTCCGCACCTCGGCGGCGCTTGCGGAGGGCATGAGCGAGAGGGCCATTTCCTTTGCTCCCGCTGTCGGCGCGACCTCGCAAAGCATTTGTCTGATTTTATCAAATTCAAGCGTTTTTA
>DHMB01000036.1 GCA_002405565.1 Clostridiales bacterium UBA4653 | reverse complement strand
ATGATCGTCAACGAGGCGGGCGCGTCGGTCTACTCCGCGTCGAAGCTCGCGGCGGAGGAGTTCCCGGACTTCGACGTCATGCAGAGAAGCGCCGTCTCGATCGCGAGACGCATTCAGGACCCTCTGGCGGAGCTTGTCAAGATTGACCCGAAGTCGATCGGCGTCGGTCAGTATCAGCACGATATGCCCCCGAAGCAGCTTGCGGAAGCGCTGGATTTCGTCGTCGAAAACTGCGTAAACAGCGTTGGAGTTGACCTCAACACCGCCTCCGTTTCCCTGCTTTCGAGAGTGTCCGGCATAAGCTCGGCAATAGCGAAAAATATCGTTGCGTACAGAGAAGAAAACGGCGCGATGAAAAGTCGCGCGGAGCTGAAAAAGGTTCCGAAGCTCGGCCCGAAGGCATTTGAGCAGGCGGCGGGCTTCCTCCGCATTACAGGCGGCAAGGAGCCGCTTGACGGCACAGCCGTACACCCGGAAAGCTATCCCGCGGCAAAGGCGCTTCTGAAAACCCTCGGCTATACGGAAAGCGACATTTCCGCAGGAAAGCTCTCGTCCCTCCGCGATGAAGCGGAGAAAATCGGTCTCCCCGCTCTTGCCGAAAAACTCGGTATCGGCGTGCCGACCCTCTCCGACGTTATCGACGAGCTGATGAAGCCCGGCAGAGACCCCCGCGACGAGCTTCCTCCCCCGCTTCTCCGTTCCGACGTGCTCGAAATGAAGGACTTAAAGCCCGGTATGGAAATCACGGGCACGGTGCGCAACGTTATCGACTTCGGAGCGTTCGTTGATATAGGCGTTCATCAGGACGGACTTGTTCATATCTCGCAGATAAGCAAATCGTTTATAAAGCACCCGAGCGACGTCCTCAAAACGGGAGACATCGTAAAGGTCTGGGTAATCTCCGTGGACGAGGCGAAAAAGCGCATTGCGCTGACAATGATTGAACCGAAGAAAACCGAACAGTAAATTACAAAACGGCGGGGATTTCCCCTGCCGTTTCATTATCGAAAAGGCAGGAAATTCTTGCGGATTTCCTGCCTTCATATTATTCAATCGTCACTTTTATCTCCGCCGTCAGCCCTTTATACGCTATCCGGACAGTCCCGTCCGCCGAAAAATCGTATTCGACGGCGACATCATCCTCCGTCAGCGTCGTGACGTCAAAGCCGAAAGCGATATAAGTCATTGCGTAGCCGGAAAAATCAAATTTTTCATCGGCGGAGTATGTGCTTTTCGCCCCGCGACGCGGCAAAAAGTAAAGCGCGTCTGTTTCAAGTCCCGCATATGCCAGAGATTTCGCGAGCGCATATTGCTGCATGGGCGAGCTTTTGAGGTCACAGAGGATGACGGCGTCATCCGATATACCTTCAAAATTCCCCTCGCCGATTTTCATTCCCGAGCCGCTCTTTGCGCCGCAGTAAACAAGAGAAAGTCTCGGACAATCCCTTATCGCGCCGTCCTCTATCAGCTTTATGTCGCTGTGGATAAACAGCTTTTCAAGCAGAGGATGGACGATTGCTCCCTCCGCGATTACGGTCACGGGGTATGTTTTCTCGCCGTCGAAAACGTGGGTCGGAACAACGAATTTTCCAAACGAAAGGTTATCCGGCAGCTTGATGAGGGTTGCCGTGCCGCTTGCGCGGTCGACGGAATATTCCGCGCCGTCCTCATCCATCGTGCCCGAAAGAATGACGGTGTGCTCCGCATATGCGTCCGCCTGCGCGACGTATTCTCCGCAGGTTATTTTTATCTTTCTCGCTCCCGGAGCGGAGAGGTCACAGGAGATTTCAAAATCGTTTGTCAGCCCGAAATATACATCTGTATAAAGAAGAATTTCCGCGTCACTGCTCGATATTTCGTCACCGAGCAAAAACTCAGTCTCGCAGTCCAGCACGGTTATTCCCTCTTTTATGATTACTCCGCTGCCGCCCTCGGCTTTGAAATTATACATGACGATCGACGTATTTCCGGAATATACGGTACAGTTCACAGAGCCGCGCAGAACGTTTTCTTCACATCCGCTCTCCTGCGGAACAGCGAGAATTTCAAGGCTCGGACAGCCCGAAAAAGCTCCGTCGTCAATTTCATAAAGCCCGATACCGCCAATCACGCGGACAAGCCCCATGCAGGACGAAAACGCCCGTCTGCCGATGTATTCCGCGCTCTGCGGAAGAATCACCTCCGAAAGCGAATTGCAGCTTTCAAAAGCCTGATGACCGATTTCTTTAAGTCCTTCGGGGAGCGATATTTCCGCAAGACTTCCGCAACCCGAGAAAAATCCATCGGGAATTTTTGTTGTTTTTTGCGGAAGCGAGACCTTTATAAGCGACGCGCAATTCATGAAAACATATCCGGAAAACTCTGTCCCGTCATCCATAATCGCAACTTTGAGCGATGTGCACCCGCAGAAAGCTGCCTCCCCGATTTTTATCTTTCCGAGCGTCACGCCCGTAAGAGACGGATTTTCATAAAAGGCGTAATCCTTTATTCCGATGACGGGATATTCTTTTCCCTCAAAGGTCACCTTCTCCGGCACCGAAAAATATCCGACAACCGCCCTCCCGTCCAGAAGAACGGCGCCTTCTCCGTTTATGCCGTAAACCGCGCCGCGCATATCCTTCATATCGGTGCCTATCGTCGGCGTGTACTGTCCCTCAACACGCACCGAAAAATTGCAGACATACCCTCCGCATGATATTTCAACGTTCTTTTCACCCTCCGAATCGAAGGTGAACTCTGCGTCATAATCGTTTATTTCAACCGTCCCGCCGGAGAAAAGCTCCGCCGTGACCTTTACGCTGTCGCGGTCGAAAACATCGCCGACGCCGTAAACCCTTTCATACCTTTCTTCAACCGAAAGCCCGACTATCATCGTATTTTTTATCACAACATCATAAATCCGGCTCTCGCTGCCGTACCAAACGAGTAGGCAGAAAACGTTCTCCCCGTCTTCAAGGTCGAGCTCGTCTCCGTCGAAATATTCGTCAAGGTCGCGGCTCGAATAAAGACGGACATTCCCGCGCGACACTTTTATGTCGCTGTAAATATTGACATAATCCATATTGTAAAATTCCGCGCGGATTGTCTCGCCATAAAGGCGGTAACCGTCCGCCAGAATGAGCTCGGGAGAAAACGTCACGACTTTTCCGCACGAGCAGAAAACAAGCGCAAGCATAGCCGTCGCAAGCAAGAAGCACATCGCCCTTTTCATTGTCGTTTTCCTCCCGTCTGATTTTATCATATATATTATACATCTGCGCGTGGATTTAGTCAATAGTCATCGGCGCAAGGCTTGCCGCAATGTTTTATACATCAGTATAATATATAAAAAACTCCCGTGGCACGGGAGTTTTTGAATTTACATTGTTATATCCGCAAGCTCAAACGGGATGACTTTTTCAAGCTCGGAAAGCGAAGTCTCCATCTGATAACCGATCTTCCCTCCGCTGAAACATATCGTCGCCTGCTCCTCTGCGCTGCGGTCTATAACCGTCCGAAACAGCTTCTTCATCCCGACGGGCGAGCACCCGCCGTGAATATATCCTGTCAGCGGCAGAAGATCCTTTGATTTTATCATCTCAATCCACTTTTCACCGACGGTCTTTGCCGCTTTTTTCAGATCCAGTTCCTTACACACGGGAACGACGAAAACATAATTTCGTCCGCTCATGCCGACCGTCACAAGCGTTTTGAAAACCTTATTCGGATCCTGCCCTATCGCCGCCGCGACGTCCTCCCCAGAGACAGCGCCGGAGGCTGTGTAATCATGAAAGACATATGCGGCTTTTTTCTGCTCCATTATGCGCATTGCGTTTGTTTTTTCCATACCGTGCGACATTTTTTCATCACTCCGTTTCTTTTTCACCGATATTATACATACCCTCGCCGCAAAAGTCAAGCAAAAAAACAAAAACGGCGAGCCGAAGCCCGCCGCCGTGTGTAACTTATTACTTAACAACCTTTACGCTTGTGATGTGGGGGTTAGCGCCGTTGTACCAGTAAAGGAAGCCTTCAACGTCGATCTTATCGCCGACTTTAAGCTCTTTTACAGCCTTGTAAACGTCTGTATCAGCGCCGCAAAGATCGGACTCAACGAGGAACTGATATGTCTTCTCGCCGAGAGTTACGTTGAAATAGAGGTCGTCGCCTTCGGAGCCCGTACCGTTCCACTTGTAGAGGTATGCGACGTCATTTCCGTCAACATCCTTTGAAGCGGCAACAGTAAGTCCCTTGAAGGAAACAAACTGGTTCTGGAGCTTGATAAGCTCGTCTTCGTTTGCAAGAACGTCCGTTGCGTCCTTTGCCTCTGCAACGTAGTATCCGTCGAGAAGCTCAACGCTTGCGGTTCCTTCAGCGAATTCAACTTCGCCAGACCATGCGGTCTTTGTTCCGGAAACCTTGACCTTCTTGCCTATCTCAAACGCCGCATATTCCTCTGCCGTGCACTTTACTCTGTAAACAAAGTAAGCGCCTGCAGCGTCCTGAAGATAGAGAGATGTGTTGGTGTACTGCTCGGAATAAACCTGCTTAGCCTGAATATAAGCCTCGATTACGACCTTGGTGTCAAGCTCGGCTGCGACATACTCTTCGTATGTCATAACGCCTTCAGATTTTTCCGTGTCAGCGCGATTTACCGTCGTTGTTGTTCCCTGCGTTGTTGTGCCTTCTGCGGAAGTTCCGTTGGTTGTTGTGCCTTCGGTTGAGCTTCCGTCAGTTGTGGTCTCTTTCTCACCCGAGCCACAGCTTGCAACAGTAAACGCGATAGCGAATACGAACGCAAGAAGCAAGCAAATTGCTACGATTTTTTTCATGGTTTTTCTCCTTATGAATAGTATGTCTGCACATAGCACAGACTTATTCAAGTATAACATATAAATTCCGAAAAATCAATAGCAAAAATCAAGAAATTTTATTTTTCGGGATTTTTTCTCAAAAAACGAGAGGATGAGCCCGAAAGCTCATCCCTTTTCTTTTTTCTTTCTGATATAACCGAAAATTCCGAAAGCCGCCATCGTCACCCATGCAACGGCAAGAACGGCTATCAGCACGGCGGACGCCGCCGGCATTTTGCCGAGCTTCACTTTGCCGGAAACCGAGCCGGTCTGATCAAGACGGTACAGCGCGCTGACCTCCTTATAGAGGTTCTGCATGTACTCCTCGTCAACCGTTTCTTTTCTCCGGATCGACTTTGCCACGTTTTCAATCAGCTGTCCCGCGGCGTTGCGGAGCGAGGTCGAACCGTTATAAACGGGAGTGACAAATGTGTTCTTTATGTTGTCAAGAAGGAGCTTGGACGCTTTTATCTTCACATCGTAATACTCGTCGTTATCCTCTCCCGCGCGGGAAAGATAATCCTTGTATTCCGCGGAGTTCTGCGCCGTCAGCGTTACGGGAACATAGCCCTCCGTCTTTGC
Organism: Clostridiales bacterium UBA4653; assembly: GCA_002405565.1. Taxonomy (GTDB): domain Bacteria; phylum Bacillota; class Clostridia; order Oscillospirales; family CAG-272; genus CAG-841. The sequence continues at coordinate 3,711 of DHMB01000036.1, read as the reverse complement.
GTATGCGGTCTGGATATCGTCCGTCAGCAGGTACTGCACGAAAAGCCACGAAGCCAGCACCTCCTGCGGGTCGCTCTTGTTGAAAATACAGACGGACGGCCCCTGCGATATCATCTGCGGGTTTTCCGTATCAAACTGGGGAACAGTCATGACAACCGTTTCAAAATCGACGACCTTGTCATCGCTTATGTCCATCAGCGGAGCATGACTTCCCATCCATGTCGCGCCGGCTGTCGAGTCGATGGCAAAAATGCATTGACCGGCATTGAGATAGTTGCCCGGGTAGCTGGATATTGAAAACGTCGAAAATGCGCCGTTTTTAACGTGATCCGCAATCGTATAAAGCAGGTCTTTTGTCGTATCGTTGAAAATGAGGATGTCTCCGTTGTCGTTTGAATAGCCCGCGCCCTTCTGGCGGAGCATCTGTATCATCATGTTGTCCGTCGACTTATATATAAAAGGTATCATGACGGTCTGCCCGTTGACCTTATATGTGCCGTCCGCGTTTTTCTCCGTTGCCGCGTCGGAAACCTCCCAGATGAAGTCCCATGTCAGCTTTTCGGGGATTGTATAACCGAGTTTTTCGACAAGAGTCTTGTTTATATAGCATGCCTCGGTCGACCTCATGAACGGCAGAGCGTAACAGTTTTCGCCGAGATAACATTCCGAAAGGTATTCGGGAACAATCTCGTCCTTTGTCGGCGATGAAAATCTGACCTCGCTTCCGCCAAGCCCGTATTTTGCGTCCGTGAGGAGCGTGTCGAGCGGGACGACCGTATTTTCGCCCGAAATATACGTCGCTATATGGTCGGGATAGGTTATGCAGATGTTCGGCGTAGTGCCCGTTGAAATGTTTGTAATGACGTCGTTATATATTTTTCCGTAGTCCGTATAAAAACGGATGTTGACCTTTATGTTCGGGTAAAGCGACTGAAACTCTTCAACCGCTCTTTTGTATATTCTGACCTGCGTTTTATTTGTGTCGTTCTTTGCCCAGAAGGTTATCTCATAGTCTCTTGACGTATCAAATTCCTCCGGCACGGCAAAGGCATACGAGACCCGCGAGCCGTGGCATGACGTAAATACCGCGAGGCACGAGCAGAGGAAGAGCGCGGCAAGCACCGCAGAAAGAATTTTTTTCATCCCTTTGTACCTCCTCTCGAAACGCCTGCCATAATCTTTTTTCTGAACACGAGGAACAGTATTATCAGCGGGAGCGACACGGCGCAGACAGCCGCCATCATTGCGGGAATGTTTTCCCTGCCGAAGCCGTTTTCCCTTATCTCCTGAATTCCGTTTGAAACGAGATAAAAGTTCGGGTCGTCGGTTATGAGTCGCGGCCAGACATATGAATTCCAGCACTCGATGACTTTGAGAATTATGACCGTCACGAATGTCGGCTTGCATATCGGAATCATGACGCGGAGAAGATATTTCATGTCCGTCGTTCCGTCGACTTTCGCGGCGTAATAAAGCTCATCCGGCACCTGAGAGAAATTCTCTTTGAGAAGATAGATATAGAACACCGACGTCACCGACGGCAGAATGAGTCCCGTGAACGTATTTCGCAGACCCATATCCGTTACAGTTACGAAGTTTGTGATGACGACAAGCTCGCTCGGGAGCATCATAAGCGAAAGGAACAGCGTGAACGCTATGTTCTTTCCTTTGAAGTTCAGCCTTGCGAAGGCAAACGCCGCAAGCGTTATGACAATCAGCATAAGCACCGTCGTTGCGACTGTGAAAATCAGTGTGTTGAGAAAGTATTTTGCAAGCGGGACTTCGGTGAAGGCGTCGATATAGTTTTTGAAGGTCGGCGCTGTCACAAAGAATTTCGGAATACGCTCCGCGCTGTACGAGCTGTAACTCTTTACGGAGGTCAGCACCATCCAGTAAAACGGGAAAAGGACGGCGATTCCCCAAAGCGAGAGCAGAATATATACAAATGTATTACGTACAATTCCCCGCGTCCTTGCTTGCTTTTCGGCTTTTGAATAATTCAATGTTCCGTTCATAATGCCCTCCCTCATGAATAGTGGACGTGCTTCCTGCTGACCATAAGGTTTATGCAGGTGACCGTCAGAACTATGGAAAAGAGGATTATTGCCGCGGCGGACGCAAACGAGGGATACCCTCCGCCTTCGCCGTAAAGCATGTCGTAAATATAGCCGACGATTGTGTTCATTCCGGCGGCGTTGAGGTTCGTTCCGAACAGGGCGACCGAGTCGCTGTATGCCTTGAAGGCGCCGATAAATCCCGTTATAACAAGATAGAAAAGCGAGGGAGATATCATCGGCAGGGTTATTTTTGAAAACATTCTCCACCGCGAGGCGCCGTCGATTTTTGCGGCGTTATAATACATATCGCTGACAGACGCAATCGAACTTGTGAGAATGAGTATCTTGAACGGCATGACTATCCATATCGTATAAAGGCAGAGCACGAGCATCTTCGCCCAATACGGCCCGTCGATAAAGTCGACAGACTGCCCGCCGAAGGCGTTTATAAGAACGTTTACAAGCCCGTCCGAATAGGCTGTTTTTCTGAAAAGTATCATGAACACGAGCCCGACGGCAAGCGTGTTTGTGACGTAAGGAAGGAAATATACCGTCTGGAAAAAGCTCCTCAGCTTCTTTATCGAGCTGAGCGCGATGGAAATAAGGAGCGCAATACCCGTCGAGAGCGGGACGGTTATAATCACAAGGATAAACGTGTTTTTAAGCGCGGCAAGGAAATACGGGTCGCGCAGGACATAGGCGTAGTTATATAAGCCGGTGCCGAAAAACGACTGCGACGCAAAATTGTATCCTTCTTCAAACGAGTAAACAAAAACGTCTATAAGCGGGTACACCATGAAAACGCCGAGAAACAGCGCCGCGGGCAAAAGATAAAGCCAGCCTTTAAGATTGTTCTTCTCCATTTTTAATCGCTTCCGGAGAGGAAAGCGTCCTTCCTTCGGGCAGCATATAAATGCAAAACCTTCTCCTTATACGATTATTATATCATAAATCCGACAAATGTAAATAGAAAAACCTCACATTCGGCACATAAAACAAAAACAGACCGCTTCCGCGGTCTGTTTTTGCTTTATACGTCATTTTTTATTTATTGTAAGGTCGCCGCTCGTCGTATCTGCGGAGATTTTTATGCTGCCGTCGCCGCAGGTATATGTCTTTCCGCTTCTTACGCAGGCAAAGTCGGTATTCAGATCACCGCTGACGGATGAGAGCTTTGCCTCAAAGCCGGCGTTTGCGGGGAGCATGAGCTCAATATCTCCGCTGACCGAAGAAAAATCGAGCTCGTCAATAACAGCCCCGTCTCTGAAAGAACAATTTATTCTTCCGCTGACTGTCTCCGCGTCGACGTCCGTCAGAGCGGAATCGTCGATTTCTATTCTTCCGCTGACGCTGTCAAACTCGGCTTTTGCGAACGTCGCTCCCGAAACGGTTATTTTTCCGCTCGTCGTATCGACTCCGACAGAGTCGCCCGAAAGGTTTTTAATATCCGTGCTTCCGCTGACCGTATCGATATCGACGGTTTTAACCTCCGTCTTCATATCAATTGAAACATCCGCGGAAACGGTATCGGCTGCAATCTCCGAAAGAACCATAGCGGCGGGGATTTTCACCGTAAGCGATTTGCCCTCGGCTTTCATTCCGAGATTTCCGGACGTCGCAAATTTTATCATCAGCGCGCCGTCAATCACCGCCG
>DHMB01000043.1:13215-17678 GCA_002405565.1 Clostridiales bacterium UBA4653 | reverse complement strand
TGACTGCGCCGCTGATTTTCTGTGGATTGATAATTGTCGTATACCCTTCAATAATGCCTTTTTGTTCAAGCGCCTGTATTCTGTTTTTTACGGCGACCCTTGAGATACCGATTTTTTCACCGATATCGGAATATGAAATGCGTGCATTTTCTATCAATAACCGCACGATTTCGCGATCCAGACTGTCCAGCCCGTTCAAATACATAATGATTCCTCCGTCAATATGATTTCTGCAATATATAATAACACTTTTCTTTCCGAAAGTAAATACTCTATTGACTTAATGGCGCGAAAGTAGTATAATTCTTACGATATGTAATTTGTAACTTTCGCTTCGGAGGCGCGCTATGAATCGGGATCTGACAAAGGGCTCTGTCGTCAAGTCCATGCTGCTGTTTGCCGTCCCCATGATTTTGGGTGATTTGCTTCAGCAGTGCTATAATATCGCCGACACGCTGATTGTCGGACAATTTCTCGGACGGAACGCCCTTGCGGCTGTCGGCTCGGCATTTACGCTGATGACCTTTCTGACCTCCGTCATTCTCGGTCTGTGCATGGGAAGCGGGACGTTGTTTTCCATGCGTTTCGGAGAACGTGATGAAAAGCTTTTGCAGGAAAGCCTTTGCGCGTCATTCTTTTTTATTGCATTCGTTACGGTGCTTCTGAACATTCTGGCATATGTCGCGCTGAATGCACTCCGCGTTTTTCTTCATGTCCCTGTTGAAGTCTGGGGTGATATGAAAAAGTATCTGTTTGTAATTTTCATAGGAATACCCGCCGTTTTTCTTTACAATTACTTCGCCTCTTTTTTGCGTGCAATCGGAAATTCCGTCATACCGCTTGCGTTTCTGGCGGCTTCCGCCGTACTGAATATCGGTCTTGACCTATGGTTTGTGGTCGGACTGAACAGGGGCGTTGCCGGAGCGGCAGAAGCGACTGTAATTGCTCAATATCTTTCCGGAATCGGAATCGCTGTTTATACGCTTGTGCGCTTTCCGCAGGTACGCTCGATATGGAAGCTCCGTTGTCTGCGGCGGAAACGTATCCGCGAAATCATTTCCTTCTCGTCGCTGACGTGCGTTCAGCAATCGGTCATGAACCTCGGTATCCTTATGGTGCAGGGGCTTGTCAACAGTTTCGGCTCTGTGGTGATGGCAGCTTTTGCCGCCGCCGTGAAGATTGACGCGTTCGCTTATATGCCGGTGCAGGATTTCGGAAATGCCTTTTCCACATTTATTGCGCAGAATTACGGGGCAAAAGAGGAGGCACGGATACGCTCCGGACTGAAAAGCGCGGTATGCATATCAATGTCTTTCTGCGTGATTATATCCGTCATTGTATGCATTTTTGCGCGGCCGCTTATGATGATTTTTACGGACGCCAAAGAAACCGAAGTAATCGCCGAAGGCGTGCGGTATCTGCGTATTGAGGGCGTTTTTTATTGCGGTATCGGTTGCCTGTTCCTGCTTTACGGGTTGTACCGTGCGTTGGGCAAACCCGGAATGAGCGTAATTCTTACAGTCATTTCATTGGGCACCCGCGTCGCGCTGGCATATCTGCTGTCCGCCATTCCCGCGCTCGGTGTGACAGGGATATGGTTATCCGTCCCGATCGGATGGGCTTTGGCGGACTTTGTCGGCGCGCTTTATTATAAACTGCGCAAAAAAGCGTTGCTTTCTTTTGAGCAAGCAAAGAATACCGGCGCATAAGCAATAAATGAAAAAAGCCACCCGCACAGGGTGGCTTTGTCTTTTATCGCCGCTCAATATACAATTGTGTCGCCTGCGGTGAAACCGCCGAGAGAATTTTCCTTTGTCTGAATGCAGACATATGTTATTCCTTCGTCCGAGGCAAAGAACTGACGCTTCGCCGCGGGAGAGATTTTCAGCCAGTCGCCTGCGGAGAGAGTCACTTCTTCTCCGTCGACAATTGCCTTTCCGCTTCCGGAAAGAACGCCGTAAATTTCTTCGTTGTTTTTATGCGAATGAACAAACGGAACGCATGCTCCCGCGGGAAGACGGTTTATGCTGACTTCGGCGCCCGTCAGCGCGAGCGCGTCATGGAGCTCTGTTCTGCCTTCGCTTCCGATGTTTGTTTTTGTGTAATTTTTCATGATGAATACCTCCGTTTTCTATGGCAATTTCCCTTGCCCGATAACAGTTTATATCATAATACATTCAAAAACAAGTACGCACTTTTTTATAACTGTATACATTTTTTCAAATGTGTGATATAATGACGTCTGGAGGTGATTTTATATGAAAACGAAAGACGAACTTCCGGCGTGCCCCGTGGCAACGGCGGTATCGCTGATAGGCGGCAAATGGAAATTACTGATTCTGCGAAATCTGAAAGCCCGCCCGTGGCGGTTCAACGAGCTCCAGCGCGACCTTGACGGAATTTCTCAAAAGGTTCTGACGGACAGCCTCCGGCAGATGATAGATGACGGACTTGCTTACCGTCGCGACTATAAAGAGCTGCCGCCGAGGGTTGAATACGGGTTGACGGAGCTCGGGCGGGAAATGCTGCCGATTATCGACGCGCTTGCCGCGTTCGGAAATTACTATAAGTCGACAGTAAACCAATAGAAAGGCGCTATGCGGGCTGTATCGAGCCCGAATTTGCGGCGACCGAAAATTCGGTATTGACTTTTTCCGCAGGATATGATACAATCCGCCATGTAAATAATATCTGCCACCGGGTAGAGCGGTGCATTGGCACCCGCAAGCACATCGTTAGGTCATTGAAGATGTGCGTGCGGGTGTCTTTTTTTCGGAGGAATTTATGATTAAAAAATTATTCGGATATTTTTCAAAAGGAGAAATGTTTCTCTGGTGCTTTTCGGTTCTGGGAATTGTCATTTCCTTCTGCATTTTTGACAGGGTGAGCGTTATAACTCTTGTTGCCTCGCTTATAGGCGTCACATCGCTGCTTTTCAATGCAAAGGGTAACCCCATCGGTCAGGGGTTGACTGTCATATTCAGCCTGCTTTACGGAATCATTTCATATTCCTTTTCATATTACGGCGAGATGATAACATATCTCGGAATGACAATGCCGATTGCTATCCTCGCGCTGATATCATGGCTGAAAAACCCGTATAACGGCAGACGGGCGGAGGTCAGAGTCAACATTATCGGCAAAGGCGAGGTTGTGTTCATGTTTTTGCTGACGGCTGTTGTGACTGCGGGGTTTTATTTCATTCTTAAATACTTCGGAACGGCAAATATCGTCCCGAGCACGGTATCTGTTACGACGAGCTTTTTCGCCGTTTATCTGACCTTCAGAAGAAGTCCGTTTTTCGCCATGGCTTATGCCGCAAACGACGTTGTTCTTATAATTCTCTGGACTCTCGCAAGCATGGAAAATGCGAGGTATATTTCTGTTGTCGTTTGCTTTGCCGCATTTCTTATAAACGATATTTACGGTTTTATAAATTGGCAGAGGATGAAAACCCGCCAAGGGGCGTGCGCATAAGCGCAATTTGCCCGCGAAAGTTACCGCTTTTTGGTATTTTTCTTCTGTAACGCGCGAAAAGTATCCAAATGCGCTACTTTTTCACCAAATGGTATAGTTGACATTACACCCGGTGCGAGTTATGATTATTTCAGAAAATAAATCTTTGCAAAGAAATTTTCATCACAAAAAACAGATTATGAATAAGGAGAACAAATATGAAAAAGACAATATGTCTTCTGTTGGCTCTATTTTTCCTTTTGATCCCGTTGACCGGATGCGGTTCAAGCTCGAAGAAACAGCAAGAAATTTATGAACAGGCAATTAAAGCCATTGATGATTATGAATATGCCAAAGCCGTAAGCCTGCTGAATCAGATTCCGGCTTATAAGGATTCACAGGAAAAGATCAAAGAAGCGCAGAATGGCGAGTTGCAGGCAAAGTTCGCAAATTATGTTTTTAATTTTATTAAAGACGGCAGCTTCTATAATCCGTCTGCCGCAAGAGTTCTTGACGCTTCTTATGAAGATTCAGACGGTTATTATGCGAAAAATTTGGAAGCCGATGGAATTCTGTATCTCAGAATTCAGGGCACAAACAAATTTGGCGGTACTTTGAACAAGGAGTATGTAATTGTCATCGGCGGCGAGTATGACGGCGAAGCTTTCAGCAACGAGGATTCGGGCAAAAATTATAAATTGACGGATGAAGAGATTGACGTTCCGACTATCAACAAAATGCTCATAAAGTATTGGGCTGATTACGGTCTCTGATGAAAAAATCTTGAAACCATTAAAAAAGCGCTTGCTTCGGCAAGCGCTTTTTGTCTGATTTTTCATTAAAATTATTGGCGTTGATATTTTGTCAATATGAAATTTGAAAGTGTCCGCCCCCTCTTTGAAGAAGGTATGCAAACGCTGTTCCTTATGTACTTTCTTTTTTGAAAAGAAAGCGCCAAAGAAAGCAATTCGGACTCACCCCTCTCGGCGAGGCCTGCTTGGCTTGCT